>NZ_JAEHBO010000059.1:0-34066 GCF_016483575.1 Bacillus cereus group sp. N12 | reverse complement strand
CGTAGTAGGGACTATCATTGGATCTGGTGTGTTTATGAAACCAGGGAGCGTATTAGATTACTCAGGGAGTTCTAATATGGCTATTCTTGCTTGGGTAATTGGTGGTCTGTTGACACTAGCAAGTGGTTTAACAGTAGCTGAAATTGGAGCGCAAATCCCGAAAAATGGTGGGTTGTATACGTATTTAGAGGAGATTTACGGAAGTTTTTGGGGGTATTTATCAGGCTGGATGCAAACGATTGTGTATGGCCCAGCTATTATTGGAACGTTAGGGTTGTATTTTAGTTCTTTAATGATCAATTTTTTCTATTTAGATAAAGTATGGAATTTACCAATCGCAATTGGTACCGTTGTGTTCCTAGGCGTTGTAAATAGTATGGGGACAAAATATGGAGGTATCGTCCAAACGGTTACGACAATAGGGAAGATGATTCCGATCATTTTAATTGTTGTATTAGGCTTTTGGAAAGGAAATAGTGATATTTTTAACGTAGTAGTGCCGATATCAGAAAATCAAAGTATAGGTATGGCAATTTTAGCAACTTTATTTGCTTATGACGGTTGGATTTTACTCGCTTCCATAGGCGGAGAAATGAAGAATCCAACAAAGTTATTACCGAAGGCAATGACAGTTGGTATTTTAATTGTAACTGCTGCTTACGTATTAATTAACTTGGCGTTACTGAATGTATTACCAGCAACACAAATTGTAGACCTTGGAGAAAATGCAACAGCGACAGCTGCAGGCATGCTACTTGGAGAATATGGCGGAAAAATTATTAGTATCGGTATTATCGTTTCTATTTTCGGTTGTTTAAATGGAAAGATTTTAACGTTCCCACGTATCCCGATGTCGATGGCAGAACGTGGACAACTTCCATTTGCTAAGTTTATTGCAAAGGAAAGTCCAAGATTTAAAACACCAGCAAATGCGATTACTGTTGAAATCATTTTAGGAATTATTTTAATGATTATTAGTGATCCAAATAAGCTATCTGAGATTTCCGTATTCATTATTTATATTTTCTATGTAATGACGTTTATTGGTGTCTTCATTTTAAGAAAACGTAATAAGAATAAAGAGCGTGCATATAGTGTACCTTTATTCCCAATCGTACCAATCGTAGCGATTTTAGGTTCGTTCTTTGTAATCGGTAGTGCAATTATTAACGATCCGGTAAGTTGTTTCTTGTCAATTGGAATTGTATTTACTGGACTTCCGGTGTATTGGTATTTAAATAGGAAGAAAGAAACTGAATGATGGAAGGGTAGGTGTATAATGCGCCTACCTTTTTTATTGTAAAAAAATTGTACTTGCTTCCACTTTCTATTTTGGTTACTATAATCGTAGTAACCAAAATAGAAAGTGTGGGGAAAGACTTGAATTTTCGTGTATATATTTTAGCTATTGCGGCTTTCGTAGTCGGAACGGTTGAGCTAATTATAGGAGGAACGCTCGATTTAGTTGCCAATGATTTAGGAGTTTCTATTAGTGCAGCTGGTCAGCTTATAACAATATTTTCGGTAGTATTTGCTTTATCAGGTCCGGTTTTATTAGCGGTAACAGGAAAGTTTGAAAGAAAAACATTATACATTGGGGCATTATCAATTTTCTTAATCGGAAATATTATTTCAGCATTTAGTGTAAATTACGAAATGCTGATGTTCTCAAGGGTTATTTGTGCGGCGAGTGGTTCATTAATTATTGCACTATCGGTAACACTTGCTTCTAGTGTAGTAGAACCGCATTTTCGTGCGCGTGCAATTGGAATCATTTTCATGGGGATTAGTGGCTCTCTCGTACTTGGGGTACCACTTGGTCTTGTGCTCGGCAATGCATATGGATGGCGTGCACCATTTGTATTCATTTCGATATTAACAGTTATGGCAATCGCTTGTATTTCATTATTCTTAACGAAAGTACCGCCGACATCGGTGTTATCAATAAGAGAGCAAATTGCTACGTTGAAAGATAAAAAAATTGTGAGTGCACAGTTAACATCATTTTTATTTTTAACAGGTCATTTAACACTGTATGCATACTTAACACCATTTTTAAAAGATGTGATGCATGTGGAAGCGAACTGGATTAGTGTGTTTTACTTCGTTTTCGGAATCGCAGCGGTACTTGGAGGCGGCCTTGGGGGCTTGCTTGCTGATAAATGGGGATCGAAGAAAAGTATTATTTCCATCATTATCGTATTTGCATGTGCAATCTTTATGTTGCCAATGATGACATTTTCATTCCCGCTCTTCATTATTATGATGGGACTTTGGAGTATGCTGAGCTGGGCTATTTCACCAGCACAACAAAACTATTTAATTGAAATTGCACCAGAATCAGCTGGTATTCAGCAAAGTTTAAATAACTCTGCCCTTCACTTAGGAATTGCGCTCGGTTCAACAGTAGGCGGAGTTGTTATTGAAAAATCATCTGTTATATATAACGCTTGGGTAGGCGGAGGTTTTATTATATTGGCACTGCTTTGTGCGATTTTCTCCATTACGAGAGGACGTTCTACTCAGTTTGTGAAAGAAGAATCTATCGTTTGATAGGTTCTTTTTTTATTTGTAAAAAATGGAAGGGGTTAGTAGAAAAATGAAGAAGGTATATATAGCGAGGTGATAGTATATGTATTCAAGTTTTTCAATCATTGGTTTTTTATTTACGATCATACCATTCTTTCTTGTAATTTTTCTCTTTAGATGGGTTCGTTTCATCTATCAAAATTCAGAGAAACAAGTGGAGCAAAATGAGAAAATCATTGAGCTGTTGATGGATATAAAGGAACAAAATGAAAAGGAGTCTAAGTGAAAAACTAGACTCCTTTTTATTATTTAATTAGTATCTTAATTTCATCAACAAACTCTTAATTTCCTCATCTTCCATAAAGAGATCATGGTGTTTCTGGGTAATTTTCGCAAGTGCAACGTCATGATAGAAGAATTCTGTAAAGAACTTCACGAAAGGTTGTGACATTGTTTTCATTGCTTGCCATGACTCTTGTTCTACACCAGCAAATAAAATTTCACGGTCGTCAACGATGAGTAGTAAGTAGCGCTCTAATGCATTAGGTTCTTCAGCTGGGATTAGAAAATGCATGTTTTCTAAATCTGTTTCTACTTTTCCAACTATAAGGGACTCAATTTGGACGCCTTGTTTTGCTTTTTGTTCTAGTAAAGGAAGGTATTCTGAAAGAGTGTCATTCCAAGCTGAAATACGAATCGATTTTTTTGCACTTTCAATGAGCTCTTTACTTTGAACTCGAATAGAAGATTGCATCTTTAAGCTCCACACACGGTCATCCGTAAATGATTTTTTTGATATATTCGTTTCTAAGTCTTTAATATTTGATTGGAATTCTGTCGTTAATTTTTCAATTGCTAGTTTTAGTGGTAATGCTGTATACAACTTTTTCTTTTCTGAAACAGAATCCATTACCATTCCTTTATCTATCAGGCGTGCTAGCACTTCATATATTTTTGCTTTTGGAACACCAGAGTGCTTCACAATTGTTGTAGCATCTAACGGTTCATTGCTTGATACGACAACTTCATAAGCTTGGCTTTCATATTGTGAGAAACCGAATTTTTGTAACATAGTTCCCTCCGAACGAATGAGATTATATTTTAAGGATAATGAACTATTTGTTTTTGCACAAGTGGTAGTCCGTTTTCTAATTGTATTAAGGTGAGAATTAATTTCAATTTTTTAATTTTATCTATTATACTTAATATAGTGATTAATAAGATTTTAATTTAATGCGAAGGGGATGCTAGGGGAAAGATGTTAAGAAGTTTACGTTTAAAAATTGCGGTAGTATTTTCAGTGCTTATTTCTATGATGTTCGTAGTATTGGGTGCAGCTATGTATCAATTACAGAAAGAGAAAGAAGTAAGTTCCTTAGACCAGTATTCCCAAAATACGATGGATCTTGTGACAGAGCAACTTACGACATTTGTTCAAAGAACTGATGAAGATATGGGGTATTATGCGAACAGTGAGATGATTCGTAATATGATTCAAGATGGAGTTACTCCAGAAGAGGAAGCATTTTTAACGAAAGAGTTTGCGGGGTATAAAAAGAACCATCCTGGTATTTTAGATTTATATGTTGGTACGAAAGATAAAAAAACATTAAGTGCCAATCTTGCTGAAGGTGGAAAAGTGCCGGAAGGATATGATCCAACGACAAGACCGTGGTATAAAGATTCAGAGGCTGATGTGAAAAAGGTTCATTGGGGACAACCTTCATATGAAATCGCGACAGGAAAGTTAAGCGTAGGGGTTTCTAAAGCTATTACGTCTGAAGATGGTTCTGTATTAGGCGTTGTTGCGATGGATGTATCGCTCGGAACAATTCAGAAGTTACTTCATAATATTCAATACAATAATGATGGAGAAATGTTTATTATAAATGATAAAAATATAGCTCTTGTTTACCCAGAAAAGATAGGGAAAGATATTTCTAAAGAGCCATTGCTGAAGAGTTTGAATAAAGATGTTACAAAATATGCTGAAACTACATTAAAAGGTGAAGATGTAGTTGTTTATAGTCAGTTATTTGATGCGATGAAATGGAAGATAGGAATTTTTTATCCGAAACAAACAATTGATGGATTGTTAAGTAGTATGAGAAATACAGTCATTATAATGGCATGTATTAGTTTATTAGTTGGAATAGTAGCTTCCTATTTATTCTCAAGAAGATTAGCAAGGCCACTGCAATTATTAACGAATCACGTTCAAAAAGTAGCAGGAGGAGATTTAACACTGCAAATGAAAGTGACAAGTAAAGATGAGGTTGGAGAGCTGACGAACCATTTTAATCATATGGTTGGGCAAATGAATGAAATGGTAAGTAAAATTAAAAATAGTGTATCAACAGTGCAGCAATCAACGAATAATCTCCATTATTTAACGAATGAAACGGTGGCCGCTAGTAGAGAAGTGTCAGGTGCAATGGATGATGTGAGCGGGGGAGCTTCTACTCTTGCCAATAGTGTAGATGAAGTTTCAGCTCAGCTTGAGAACATGGCGCAGTCAGTGGAAGAAATGAATAGCTCCGTTGGTGAAATAGAAGGAGTGGCTGGTAAAGCGGAAAAGGCATCTAAGCAAGGGTTAAATACGATGCAGAATTTAGTTCGTACGAGAGGAGAGTCATCTTCGATTGTTGTTCATACAGAGGAAGCATCTGGTAAGTTAGAGCAAAAAGTCGGATCGATTCAAAATGTTGTAGAGCTTATAAAAGGTATTTCGGATCAAACGAACTTACTTGCTTTAAACGCTTCGATTGAAGCAGCACGTGCAGGTGAGCAGGGTAAGGGATTTGCAGTGGTGGCTGAAGAAGTTCGAAAGTTAGCGGAACAATCAAAAGAGGCAACAGGAGAAATCGCAACAATGATTGGCGATGTCCAATTAGAAGTAAAACGAGTTGTAGAGGTCGTAAGTAAATTGAAAGATATTGCTGATATACAAAATAAAGTGACGACAGAGGCAGAGGCGGAATTCCGTACAATTATGTCGGTTATAAATACGATTAGTATCTCAGTTGAAAAAATTGTAGAAGAAGTAAACAATATAGGTCACGAGCAAGGTGAAATTACAGAGGTAATGCATACAATTGCTAGTACGAGTCAAGAAAGTGCAGCTGTATCTGAAGAGGTAAATGCTGCAACTGAATCGCAAGTGAATCATTTAGAAAAGGTAGCTCATACGATGGAAAGCTTGACAGAGCATATGAGAGATTTAGAAAGATTAGTCGAGCAGTTTAAAGTGGAAGAGTAACATATTAGTAAAATGATGAAGATTTCGGTAAAATAGACAATGGATATATAAGAAGCAATTATAGGAGGAAAACTACTATGGCAATTGTTGACGTTTCGATTATTCCAGTAGGAACAGGTAATCCAAGTGTTAGTGAATATGTAGCAGAAGTACAAAAGGTGCTAGAGAAAAATGCAGATCGCGTGAAGTATCAATTAACACCGATGAATACAGTTATTGAAGGAGATCTTCCTGTCATTCTAGAAGTAATTCAACAAATGCATGAAGTTCCCTATACGAAAGGTGCACAACGCGTTGCAACAACAATTCGTATCGATGATCGCCGTGATAAAGTAAGCACAATGGAGAAGAAATTAAACTCTGTTCGATCAAAATTATAAGAAAAAGCAGCGATCATCGCTGCTTTTTTCATATAGGAGGTAAATAAGGTGAGTGAAAAGTTTAATGAGCAATTTGATGGGTTGCTAGAGAAGTACACGGAACTATTACTGGGAGAGAGCAATGAAGAAAGAAAAGAACAGGTGCAGAAGTGGGCACTTTATTCTTACATTGCAAAGACGATGCCAGCTTTAGTGAAGCATTGGAACGAGACGTATCCCGATGCGAAAGAAGAAATGGTACAGTTAATTTCAGATATAAAAAAGATAAATGAAGAGAAGCGAAATGAAAAATAAGAGAGCTTGAGGTGAATTTCACCTTAAGCTTTTTTTATCTCGTAAAAGTCCTATTGATGAGGGTTAATAATCAGAGGGGGCTCTAATTAAAGTTTCACTTTATTAATATCCTCATATAATTTGGATGGAATATAAAGGGTTTTATAGGTGTGTCGAATATTTTCAACATGTCTATTTGAGGCCTAGTAAACCCGTTTTTTCTAAATGTCGAAAAATATTCCTTTTATATTTACAAGCGAGAATATGAGGTTTTAAATGTTTTTATAGTATTTTATAAATTATCTAAATAATTATTTGTATCAAATAATTTTAAAGAATGATATAATTTTGAAGAGGGGTAAAAAACAGATAAAGTACAGTCATAGGGGTGAATTACATGGAACAATTGATGCGAAATTCGTTTCTTTTCTTGTCAAAAAATAAAGCGCTAACAAAGTTAGCTAAAAAGTACGGTTTACGCTTTGGAGCAGGTCGTTTTGTCGCAGGGGAGACAATCGAATTAGCGACAGCAGCTATTAAACAATTGAACAAGCAAGGCCTTTGTGTAACAATCGATTATTTAGGTGAATTCGTTGATAATGAGGCGGAAGCAAATGAAATGGCTAACCAATCGATTGAAGCGATTCGTGCAATTGGAAAAGAGGGACTTGATTCACAGCTTTCTTTAAAAATGACTTCTATGGGATTAGATATCTCAGATGAAATCGTAATGAACAATATGCGCCGTATTTTAGAAGCTGCAAAAGAAAACGGTGTGTTTGTTACAATTGATATGGAAGATTATACGCGTTGCGGGAAGACAATTGATATCTTTAAACAATTAAAATCTGAATACGATAATATTGGTACTGTTATTCAAGCTTACCTGTATCGTACAGAAAAAGATATGGAAGATTTAAATGCTTATAATCCTAATTTACGTCTTGTAAAAGGGGCTTATAAGGAACCTGAAGAAGTAGCGTTCCCGGACAAGAAAGATGTAGATGACAATTATAAAAAAATTATTAAAATGCACTTATTAAATGGAAATTATACTGCAATTGCTTCACATGACGAAGCAATTATTGAATATACGAAAAAACTTGCCGAAGAACACAATATTCCAAGGGATCAATTTGAATTCCAAATGTTATATGGTATTCGTAATGAGCGTCAACTCGAGCTTGTAAAAGAAGGCTACAAGATGCGTGTTTATGTACCTTATGGAAACGACTGGTATGGCTATTTCATGCGCCGTCTAGCAGAGCGTCCAGCGAACGTTGCGTTCGTATTAAAAGGTATGGTTAAAAAATAACCAAGGAGAAAATACTCCTTGGTTATTTTAATTGCTTAAATGCGTAATGTGCCATTTTCTTCGTATCAGGATATAGTTGCGCGCGAGTAGAAGATAATACGACGTTAATGACGCGTTTACCGTCTTTCTCATCAACAGTTACGACCGTATATTTTCCGAGTGCCGATAGACCGCTTTTACTTCCAATCGCATATGGATCGTCATATAGTTCTTCTCGTCCATAGTTTGCGATTTTTGGAGAGCGTTCGGAAGTATATAGAGTTGTATGTACTGAATTCATATATTGTAAAACAATTGGGTATTTTAATGCTTCTTTCGTAATAATGGCAATGTCATATGGTGATACTTTATTTCCAAGTGCATCAGCACCACTTGCGTTTTTGAAAGTTGCATGTTTTGTACCAAGTTCCTTCGCTCTAGCATTCATCATTTTCACAAACTCATTTTTTGATCCCGCGATATGTTCTGCAATTGACTCAGAGATTGGGTCTGCACTAATGATAAGCATAAGTTTTAATGCCTCATCGCGTTTTAATTTTTCCCCAGCACGCAGCTTAATTTTTTTACTTTGACTTTCTGTTTTTATTGCGTTTTCTGTAACTGTAATTTCTTCATCTTCTTTTACATTCTCTAGTAAGAGAAGGGTTGTCATCATTTTGGCTATACTAGCCGGATAAGAGCGTTCATCTTCGCGTTTTCCATACAAAATTTCACCTGTGTCTGCATCGATTGTAATTCCGTATTGCCCCTTAATACTAGGCTGATCAGCTCTTACAGTTTGTTGTCTTTGTGCATAAGAGAAGAAAATCATCCCTGTAAATAGTGTAGCAATCATTACAATCATAACTATTGTTCGTTTCATCATCGTTCCCTCTTTTGTTTTCCATATGTACAAATAAATTGGGCAGAAAAAGCAGCCATTAATCATTATGCCACGTTCTCTGCCCAAAAATATAGCGTTATTTTTCGCCCATATTATGCTTCTTATATTGTTGGTTATTACCTTGACGTCCTTTTTCCACACCGTGGTTATGCGGACCTGCATTTCCGGTTACACTCGCTGCACTAATTCCAGCTTTTGAGGGGTTCTTCTTAAGTTTTGCCATATATATTCCTCCAGTTTCGTCAGATTGTAAAAAGGAAAAGTGCATTTTAGTGAAGAAAATACACATATATAGCATGGGCAAATAAAAGAAAAATATTTATTTCAGAAAATTTTATCAATAAATATATTGCGAAAATTTAAACAGTATCATATATTTATTAGTAGAGGCTCACTCATTGATTGCGACTTATGTCGAAAAATTGAATGAGCATTCATTCAAGAATAGGGGGAGAATTGGATGTTCCAAATTAAAAAGGCTGCTGTTCTAGGTTCAGGTGTAATGGGTTCAGGAATTGCGGCACACTTAGCTAATATTGGTATTCCGACATTATTGCTTGATATTGTACCACCTGCGCTTACGAAAGAAGAAGAAGCGAAGGGACTTACATTAGAACATAAAAGTGTGAGAAATCGTTTTAGTAATACGGCACTGCAAAAACTATTGAAGCAAAAACCAGCTCCTCTGACAGTGAAAGGAAATTTAGCACTGATTGAAGCAGGTAACTTAGAAGATGATCTTGAGCGTCTTGCTGATGTAGATTGGATTATTGAAGTAGTAGTTGAAAACTTAGATATTAAAAAGAAATTATTTGAAAGAGTAGATGCTGTTCGTAAACCAGGTTCTATTGTTAGCTCAAATACGTCAGGCATTTCCGTTGAAAAAATGGCAGAAGGTCGTTCAGACGACTTCCAGAAACACTTCTTAGGAACACACTTTTTTAACCCACCACGATATTTAAAACTTCTAGAGGTAATACCGACGAAAGAAACTGATCCACAAGTATTAAGCTTCATGAAATTATTTGGCGAAGACGTTCTTGGAAAAGGCGTTGTTATCGCAAAAGATACACCAAACTTTATTGGAAACCGCATTGGTACGTACGGCTTGCTTGTAACGCTTCAAGAAATGATTAAGCGCGGCTATAGCATTGGAGAAGTTGATTCTGTAACGGGTCCATTAATTGGCCGTCCGAAGAGCGCAACGTTCCGCACATTAGATGTTGTCGGTTTAGATACATTTGTACATGTTGCAAATAACGTATATGAAAATGTACAAGAAGAAGAGCGAGATGTATTTAAAGTACCAGCTTTCATGCATGACATGCTTGATAAAAAATGGCTTGGAAGTAAAACTGGTCAAGGCTTCTTCTTAAAACAAGGAAAAGAAATTTTAGAATTAAATCCTGAAACGATGGAATACGAAGCGCGCAAAAAATTAAAAGCTGCATCCGTAGAGTTAAGCAAGCAAGAAAAAGGATTAGCGAATAAATTGAAAGCGCTTGTATACGCGAAAGACCGCGCAGGTGAGTTGTTATGGAATATCATTACACCAACTCTTTTATACTCTGCAAAGCTTCATAAAGAAATTGCTGACGATATCGTGGCAATCGATCAAGCGATGAAATGGGGCTTCGGTTGGGAGCAAGGACCATTTGAAATTTGGGATGCAATCGGCGTTGAAAAATCGATTCAAAAGATGGAAGAAAACGGCGTAAATGTACCAGCTTGGGTAAAAGAAATGGTAGAGAAAGGTTTTACTGCTTTCTATAAACATGATAACGGCGATAGCTACTATTACGATAATGGTGAATATAAGCTAATCGAGCGTAATAAAAAAGCAATTTCTCTTAAACAATTAAAAGAGAAAAATGGCGTATTAAAGAAAAATAGCGGCGCGAGCTTAATTGATTTAGGTGACGGCATCCTTTGCTTAGAATTCCATTCGAAGAGCAATGCAATCGGTATGGATATTACGCAAATGATTAACTACGCTGTTGATGAAGTAGAAAAGAATTATAAAGGTCTTGTTATCGGTAACCAATCGAAGAACTTCTGCGTTGGTGCGAATCTAGCAATGATCTTAATGGAAGCACAAGACGACAATTACTTTGAAATTGAGTTGGTTGTGAAAAACTTCCAAGATGCAATGACGAAAATTAAGTACTCTTCTAAGCCAGTTGTAGCAGCACCATATGGTATGACGCTTGGTGGAGGTACAGAAGTTTGCTTACCGGCTGCTAGCATTCAAGCTTCTAGTGAAACGTATATGGGCTTAGTAGAAGTTGGTGTTGGCTTAATCCCTGGCGGAGGCGGTAATAAAGAGCTATACATTAAACACTTAAATAAAATGCCAAACGGTGTAGAGTTTGATCTGCAAAAAGTTGCGAATAAAGTGTTCGAATCTGTAGCGATGGCGAAAGTTTCTACATCAGCACAAGAAGCTGTATCGAACAACTTCTTAGGTGATAAAGACGGTATTAGTGTGAATGGTGATCACTTACTATATGATGCGAAACAGAAAGCACTTGCTTTATATGAAGCTGGCTATAAAGCACCGATTCGTAAAAAGATACCAGTTGTTGGCGAAACAGGATATGCAACTCTTGTACTTGGTGCAGAAGCAATGCATTTATCTGGTTACATTTCTGAACATGATCTTCACATTGCGAAGAAACTTGCATATGTCATTGCGGGCGGAAAAGTGCCGTACGGAACAGAAGTTGATGAGCAGTATTTATTAGATGTAGAACGTGAAGCATTTATTAGCTTAGTAAGTGAGATGAAATCACAAGCAAGAATGCAGCACATGCTTGTAAAAGGAAAGCCATTACGTAACTAATAACGAGGGGAGATATCGTTCATGAGAGAAGCTGTCATTGTTGCGGGAGCAAGAACACCAATTGGAAAAGCAAAGAGGGGTTCATTAAAAACAGTTCGTCCTGACGATCTAGGGGCGTTAGTAGTAAAGGAAACGTTAAAGCGTGCGAATTATGAAGGACCAATCGATGATTTAATTTTCGGTTGTGCGATGCCAGAAGCAGAGCAAGGTTTAAATATGGCTCGTAATATCGGTGGATTAGCAGGACTTTCTTACGATGTTCCAGCTATTACAATTAACCGTTACTGTTCTTCTGGTTTACAAAGTATCGCTTACGGAGCAGAGCGTATTATGCTTGGTCACTCTGAAGCTGTATTATCAGGCGGAGCGGAATCAATGAGTTTAGTTCCAATGATGGGACACGTTGTTCGTCCAAATAGTCGCCTTGTAGAAGCGGCTCCAGAATATTATATGGGTATGGGACATACAGCGGAGCAAGTTGCTGTGAAATATGGAATTTCTCGTGAAGAGCAAGATGCATTTGCAGTAAGAAGTCATCAACGTGCTGCAAAAGCATTAGCGGCAGGGAACTTTGCTGATGAAACAGTATCTGTAGATGTGACGTTACGCTCGGTTGGATCAAACAATAAATTGCAAGAAGAAACAATCATTTTCGCACAAGACGAAGGTGTAAGAGCAGAGACGACGCTAGACATTTTAGGTAAATTACGTCCAGCATTTAACGTTCGCGGTTCTGTAACGGCTGGTAACTCTTCACAAATGAGTGACGGTGCAGCATCTGTACTATTAATGGATCGTGAAAAAGCAGTGAGCGATGGCATGAAGCCACTTGCGAAATTCCGTTCATTTGCAGTAGCTGGCGTACCACCAGAAGTAATGGGAATTGGCCCAATCGCTGCAATTCCAAAAGCGTTAAAACTAGCTGGCTTAGAGCTATCTGATATTGGCTTATTCGAACTAAACGAAGCATTCGCTTCTCAATCGATCCAAGTTATTCGTGAACTTGGTTTAGATGAAGAAAAAGTAAACGTAAACGGTGGTGCAATTGCACTTGGACATCCACTTGGCTGTACAGGAGCAAAACTAACACTATCTCTTATTCACGAAATGAAACGCCGCAACGAACAATTCGGTATCGTAACAATGTGTATCGGCGGCGGAATGGGAGCAGCGGGAGTGTTTGAATTACTATAAAAAAAGTGCAAGCGGCTCGTTCAGAATGTGAGGGGGATGGAGCTTCAGACGTAGAGGCGCTTTTTGCCTCGCAGGAAGAAGCGAAGCCACCGAACATTCTAGCCGCTGGAACTGGATTATAAAAAAAGTGGAAGTGGCTTGTTCAGAACAGGAGGGCGTTGGAAACCCTGACGAAGAGGCGCTTTTTGCCTCACAGGAAGGGGTGAAACGACCGACTGTTTTAGCCACTGGAACTGGATTATGAAAAAAAGAATGGAAGCAACAAAGGTTTATAAAAAATAAACGGGAGAGCCAGTTTCTTTCAAAAAGAGAGAAGCGGCTCATGAAAATATGAAGGAGGAAATTTTCATGGAAAAAACAGTAGGAAATGCGGTTAAAGGCGGTAGCTTTTTAGTTGATGAGATTACGATTGATCAAGTGTTTACGCCAGAAGATTTTTCATCTGAGCATAAAATGATTGCAAAAACGACAGAGGACTTTATCGTAAATGAAGTTCTTCCAGAGCTTGAATATTTAGAGCAACATGAGTTTGATCGTTCTGTTCGTCTTTTAAAAGAAGCTGGGGAACTTGGTTTATTAGGTGCTGACGTACCAGAAGAGTACGGTGGAATTGGTCTTGATAAAGTAAGCTCAGCGTTAATCGCAGAGAAATTCTCTCGCGCTGGTGGTTTTGCAATTACTCACGGTGCTCACGTAGGTATTGGATCGTTACCGATCGTATTATTCGGTAACGAAGAGCAAAAGAAAAAGTATTTACCATTACTTGCAACTGGGGAAAAATTAGCTGCATACGCATTAACAGAGCCAGGTTCAGGATCTGACGCATTAGGTGCAAAAACAACTGCACGTTTAAATGCAGAAGGTACACATTACGTATTAAATGGTGAAAAACAGTGGATTACAAACTCTGCATTCGCTGACGTATTTATCGTATATGCAAAAATCGATGGAGAGCACTTCTCAGCATTTATCGTAGAGAAAGAATATGCTGGCGTATCTACAAGCCCAGAAGAAAAGAAAATGGGTATTAAATGTTCTTCAACTCGTACGTTAATTTTAGAAGATGCATTAGTACCAAAAGAGAACTTACTTGGTGAAATCGGTAAAGGTCATATTATCGCGTTCAACATTTTAAATATCGGTCGTTATAAATTAGGTGTTGGTACAGTTGGATCTGCGAAACGTGCAGTAGAAATTTCAGCACAATATGCAAACCAACGTCAACAGTTCAAACAACCAATCGCTCGCTTCCCATTAATTCAAGAGAAACTTGCGAATATGGCAGCGAAAACATATGCAGCTGAAAGCTCTGTATATCGTACAGTAGGTTTATTCGAAAGCCGCATGAGCACATTATCTGAAGAAGAAGTGAAAGACGGTAAAGCAGTAGCAGCTTCTATCGCTGAATATGCAATCGAGTGCTCTTTAAATAAAGTATTCGGTTCTGAAGTATTAGACTATACAGTAGATGAAGGTGTTCAAATTCACGGTGGTTACGGATTTATGGCAGAATACGAGATTGAAAGAATGTACCGCGATTCTCGTATTAACCGTATTTTCGAAGGAACGAACGAAATTAACCGCCTAATCGTACCAGGTACGTTCTTACGTAAAGCGATGAAAGGTGAATTACCACTTCTTCAAAAAGCACAAAAATTACAAGAAGAGTTAATGATGATGATGCCAGAAGAAGTAGGCGATGAGCCATTAGCACTTCAAAAATATTTAGTAACTAACGCGAAGAAAATCGGCTTAATGGTAGCTGGATTAGCGGCTCAAAAATACGGTAAAGCATTAGATAAAGAGCAAGAAATTCTTGTGAATATCGCTGACATCGTAAGCAACCTTTATGCAATGGAATCAGCTGTTCTTCGTACAGAAAAAGCAATTAAAACAACTGGTCTTGAAAAGAATAAACAAAAAGTGTTATACACTGAAGTATTCTGCCAAGAAGCATTCAACGAAATCGAAGCAGATGCGAAAGAAACACTTATCGCAGTTGAAAACGGCGACATGCTGCGCATGATGTTATCATCATTACGTAAATTAACTCGCCACACGCCACTTAACGTAATTCCGAAGAAACGTGAAATCGCTGCGAAAATTTTAGAAGATGAGCGTTATACAGTTTAATAGATGAAAAGGAACCAGTGGCCGTTTGGCTGCTGGTTTTTTTATTGATGGATTCTTGAAAAGGGTTGTTTTACATATGTATTTGTAAACAGCTCTTTTTCATGGAGGGATAGGAGATGAAGTTAATAAAAGTAGGAACAGTTCATCAAATCGCATTTTTACCGCGTCTATTTCCGATTAACTGTTACTTTGTCGAAGAAGAAACAGGATTAACGTTAATTGATGCAGCTTTGCCATTTTGTGCAAAGAAGATTTTAGAAGCGGCTCGAAAACTAGGAAAACCGATTACGAATATCGTTATAACACATGCACATGATGACCATGTAGGAGCGCTTGATGCTATAAAACAAGAACTGCCGAATGTTTCGGTCTATATTTCTGAAAGAGATGCTCGTTTACTTGAAGGGGATTTGTCACTGCAACTCGGAGAACCAGGCACGCAAGTAAAAGTGAGTGTGTCAAAAAGGATAAAGACGATTCCAGATATCCTTCTTCAAGAGGGAGATCAAATTGGTTCACTTGTAGCAATTGCAGCCCCAGGCCATACACCAGGATCAATGGCGTTTTTAGACACGAGAAATGATGCGCTCATTGTTGGAGATGCATTTCAAACGAGAGGAGGAGTGGCGGTAGCAGGACAGTTGAAGTGGCTTTTTCCGTTTCCTATGTTTGGTACGTGGGATGCAGAAGTTTCGTTAAAAAGCGCTCAGAAATTGCTAGAGTATAAGCCGTCTATATTAGCGACAGGGCATGGGAAGATGATTAAAAATCCGTTAGTGCAAATGCAACGGGCGATTGAAGAAGCGGAAAGGAATTTAACTAGAAAGAGCCTTTAATTGTTTAGAGGCTCTTTTTTGCTAAATGATATTATTTTGTGGGTTTTAAGTATGTGTATATCGCTAATAGGAAACCGAAAAACATAAATATAAAAGGGTCTTGGCTTGGGTTAGGGTCATAGCTATCTTGCACCTTAGTAAGAAAATCATGTGTTTCCATGTTTACATCTCCTTTTATTCATAAGGTTTAGTATGAAGTGGGGATCATGATGTGGAAGTAAGAAATTTTTATTTTATAATTATTATATAACAATATAATTCCTAAAACTATAGAATACAAAGCGTTCATAATATGTAAAATTGCATATTATTCTTTTTGAAATTTTTGTTATATTATCCTTATATTTATATTAAGGGATTTTTGTTAAGGTAATGAAAACAAATGGAGGAATAGTATGAGTAAAACGGTGTTAGAAGCGTATAGTGTGGAAAGGAAAATAGATAATATAACATATAAAAATCTATTTGTAATGATAGCAATCATTTTAGGATTCTTACTTCTAGGAGGGTTATTCCTTGGTTTAGCTTTTGGGATTTATGGTGAGGAAGCGTTGCGTGATAATTTAGAAGGGTACTATTTCCTTTTATTAGATGCAGCTGTTGTTGCTATCGTTTTATTAGCTTATAAACCAGTTCTTCATTTTATTAAATATATTTGGGATTTATCCGTTTTGAAGAATGGGAAGACATATTTATATCTATTAATTGGTTTTATGGTTATTGCGTTATCACAATATTTAATGTTACATGTGTTTAGTTTTGAAAGTGCAGCAGAACAACAGAAACAATTAGGGAGCTTAGGACTTCAAAATAGTCTACAAAGTATTATATATGTGTTAAGTGTTGCTATAATTACACCAGTTAAAGAAGAAATTCTATTTCGAGGTATTTTATATCGATTTTTAGAAAAGAAATATAATTTTTTAGTTGGTATCATTATTTCTTCCTTCATTTTTGGAATTCTTCATGGAGGTCTTCTAATTACGGCGACGATTATGGGGATTGTGTTTGCGATGTTATACAAAAAGACGCAATCTATTATACCTAGTATTATTTTACACATTGTATGGAACTTGCTTGTGAGTATAAGTATGATTGTATCTCTATAAAATTGAACGAATATTTAGCATAAAAGATGGATGGCCTAGCTATGCATCTTTTATTTTGTTTATAGGTAGGAGAAGTTAATTCATGCATGTATATAATCCAAAAAGAACCAAATACTAATGACGAATGAACAAAGAAAGGCAGGAGTATTCCATGCAAAATTTAACAGAGCTTGAAGTAGAAAACTTACGTCATTTAATCGGTGGACACGCAACAATTATTAACAAATTGGAGCAGTATGCACAGACGTGTACAGATCCAGAGTTGAAACAAATGCTACAAAAGGATGCGCAAGATGCACGAAATACGAAGCAACAATTAATGACTTTTTTAGGATAGGAGGAAGAGAGAAATGAATGAAAAAGATATGGTAAATGATTATTTAGCAGGATTAAATGCAAGTTTAACAAGTTATGCAAATTATATTGCTCAGTCTGATAATGAACAGTTACACCAAACATTAATTCAAATTCGTAATCAAGATGAAATGCGCCAACGTAATATGTATGAGTACGCAAAGCAAAAGAGTTATTACAAACCGGCAGCACCTGCGAATCCAATGATTGTGCAGCAATTAAAAGGCCAATTAAGTGCGGAATAATGGGATGAAAAAAACGAGCGAATGAAGTCGCTCGTTTTTTTGTTTTGTCCCGTAAAAGCCCAATGGATAAAGGTTGATTGAAGTTTCACTTTATATATGTCAATAAATACATAATAAATATTTTTTCAGTTGTAACAAATATGACGAAAATTAAATATAACAATTCACAAAAAGGACAAAAACTTTGCTCAATATTTCACAAAGTATCCATGGTTTCTATCGTGGGAATCTCTATAATTAAGAGTGTAAAGAACAAAAGAAATAGATTATATGATCAATTAGGAGAGATTGCTATGAAAAGAAATACAAGAAAAATTGCAATTATCGGTACTGGATTAGTTGGATCAAGTTGTGCATATTCCATTGTAAATCAAGGCATTTGCGAAGAGCTATTATTAATTGATATAAATCATGAACGTGCAGTTGGGGAAGCGATGGATTTATCACATTGCATTAACTTTACAAATACAAGAACAAAAGTATATGCAGGAAGCTATGAAGACTGCAAAGATATGGACATCGTTATTATTACAGCGGGACCAGCACCAAAACCTGGACAAAGTCGCTTAGATACTTTAGGAGCGAGTGCGAAAATTATGGAAAGTGTTGTTGGCGGCGTAATGGAAAGTGGATTTGACGGTATTTTCTTACTTGCATCGAACCCAGTTGATATTATTACATATGAAGTGTGGAAATTATCTGGATTACCTAGAAATCGTGTGATCGGTACTGGTACATCACTAGATTCTTCTCGCTTAAGAACAATTTTATCTGAAATGTTACATGTAGATCCTCGTAGTATTCATGGGTATTCATTAGGAGAACATGGTGATTCTCAAATGGTTGCTTGGTCTCACGTAACTGTTGGTGGAAAGCCAATTCTACAAATTTTAGAGGAGCAAAAAGAACGATTTGGTGAAATAGATTTAGATGAAATTGTTGAGAAGACTGCAAAAGCAGGATGGGAAATTTATAAACGAAAAGGTACTACTTATTACGGAATCGGAAATTCTCTAGCGTATATTGCGAGCTCAATCTTTAACGATGATCACCGTGTCATTGCTGTATCAGCCATTTTAGATGGGGAGTACGGTGAGTATGATATTTGTACAGGAGTGCCAGCTATTATTACTAGAGATGGTATGAAAGAAGTTGTAGAACTAAACTTAACAGAGGACGAAGAATCTCGATTCGCAAAATCAAACGATATTTTACGTGATTATATGAAAACAATTGGTTACTAACTTATAGGAGAAGGTGAAACAAATGAAGGAATATATAATGTCTCGTGTATTTAAAGCATCTGCTGGAATCGCACAAGGTATTTTCGTATCCCTCGGAATTGGTTTACTGATCGAAAATATAGGAAGAATTGTTGATATTCCATTACTTATTACAATCGGAGTTGTTGCAAAATCACTTATGGCACCAGCCATTGGTGCCGGCATTGCTTTTATGCTCGGTGCAAACGGTCTTGTTATCTTTTCAGCGATGGTAGCTGGAGCGATTGGTGCCGGATCCATTTCAATTACTGAAGCGGGTCTAATCATTAAAACAGGTGAGCCAATCGGTGCATTATTAACAGCAACTTTAGCTGTATATATCGGTAAACGTTTAAGTGGAAAAACTGCGTTAGATATGATGCTCGTTCCATTTGCGGCCATATTAGGTTCTGGTTTAGTTGGGATTTGGTTATCTCATAATATTACTCCTGTTTTAAATACAGTTGGAGCATTTATTAAAGATAGTTCAGCTGGTAGCCCGTTTATCGCTTCTATCGTCATTGCAGTAGTTTGGGGGCTATTACTTATCTCTCCAGCTTCATCAGCTGCATTAGCGATCGCACTTAGCTTAGATGGCGTTGCAGGTGGTGCAGCTCTAGCAGGATGCGTTGCTCAGTTTATCGGATTCTCTGTAATCTCAGCGAAAGAAAATAATTTAGGTGGCATATTAGCTCAGGCGCTTTGTACTCCGAAAGTACAGTTGCCAAACATTACTAAAAATCCAATGATTCTCGTCCCGACTGTCGTCGCTAGTGCGATAGTCGGCCCAGTATCGGCATTAATTTTCCAATTAGAAGCAGGGAAAGAAATCGCTGGTCTTGGATTAAGTTCTCTTATCGCACCAATTAATTTAATTTCCAGTCAAGGATGGGGAGTTCTTCCAGCTATGGCAATCACTTATATCATCATTCCAGTAGCTGTTTCTTATATACTTTACATTGCTCTTAAAAAAGCAGGTCGTATTCATTCTGGTGATATGACTGTACCGCAATCTTAAATTGAAAATCTCCTTTTATATAGAGAAAAGCAGACTGGAAGCCACAGTCTGCTTTTTACATTTTTTGATTTTGTTTTACTGGAACACGTACCGTTTCTTTTGCTAATAATAGCTGCACGCCGAAGTAAAGTATGCTTGCAAGCGTCATTCCAGAAATGGCGTCTACAAATGCATGTTGCTTCGTAAATAGCGTTGATAAAATAATAAGTGTACCGAAGAAGGTAAGAATGTAATATTCAAAAGCATGTTGCTCTCTACGCTTAAAGGCAGCTAACATAATTACAAATGTCGTAAGAACGTGAATGCTAGGGAAACAGTTCACCGGTTGATCGATACTATAAATATAGCGGACTAGTTCGGAAAATACGTCTGATCCAACGACAGTTGGACGTGGTACAGTTGTCTGCCAAAAATAATAAATAGAAAAACAAGCAAGTTTGCCAAGAATTACACTACTTAAAGTAACGTAATATTGCTTTCGATCAGCAAAGCAGTAATAAATAAGTGCGCCGTATAAGTAAGGAAACCAAAGTAAATAAGGAATAATAAATGCTTTTACAAATGGAATCCAATCATCTACTACAGTTGTGACATCTACTGCGTGAACAGTTGATTTATTTAATACGTCGTAAAGGGGACTTACGAGTACGAGTAGAAGTATATAACTTAACGGAAGAAAAGATGAAAGTTTAAATTTCTTCATGATAATCTCCTATGTTTAGTAATGTAGGTAAATTCAATTGATTATAATATAGAAACGTAAATTGGGCTATCGATTTTACTTACATTTTCTTGAATTAACCTTACGTTTTTGTCACTTGACTGAAAAGAAGGGGAGAGTGCTATATGAAGCGTTTATCGTATTTCTTATTTTTTATATTGATATGCCTAGTGAGTGCTGGGTGTGCAAAGGATAAAGAAGGAGAGAAATTAGAATATAACGGGAGAGCACTCGTAATTGGAGTTGTTGGAGAAAAACCGAAAGATACGTTTAGGAATATAAAGTTTGAGGAAATGAAGTTAGAGGAACTGGAAAAGAAATCTAAGGAAGTGGATGGTTTTCTAATAATGAAAGATCACTTTCAAGAAGCCTCAACAGAGCAGTATAAAAGTATATTTTCATCGCTAAAGAAACCAGTGTTTTTTATCGGTTTGCAAGATAAATCATATTCAACGTTTATTACGAAAGGGATAGAGTATAACAGTGCACGAAAAGATGTAAATGCTATGTATACGCAAGGCTTTGCAAATATCGGAAGTGGTGAAGGACAACAATGGGCAGTTGGTTTATCAAATGGTGGAAATACTGAAGAAAGCATTCATAATATGTATATCGTCGTATTTCAAACAATTGCAGATTATTTGAGTCGATGAATAAGGAGCCTGTAAACGAGGCTTCTTATTTTTTAAGCAGAAGCACATATAACAATATGATCGAGAAGCTTACGAAAGCATTACAACGTATGCGAGATGCATTCCCTGCTATAATGATACCGATTTATAATTTTATATCAGCTATTGCAGATTTAATTATAAAGTTTTAATGAAGCGCATCCAGGAATCGGTTATATAGTGGTTCAAATGATTCCGTTATTTATGCGATTACTTGTTGGGATCGCTAAGGCTATTTTGTCCTACACTAGTAGGTTTTTTTATTAACAGTAATTCCTCAATATTCATGAAATATGCAAATGTGCATATTGTATTTATTTGGATTTTTTGTATGCTAAAATCAAATATAGGGATTTTTGTATATAACGAATTGAAATCAGAAATATCCAATGAATTTTGAGAGGTGTTACATGTTTAAAAACAAGAAATTAATTCGATTTGGTCTAACATTACTTGTATGTTTATTTGTAATTGATTTTACAATCAGTTATTTTCAAGTATATCTTGAATCAGCGGCAGGTATTAAATGGGTAATATCAGAAACTTGGAGAACTATTTTGTTAGATGCCCCTGAAAGTATATTGGTTATTTTAGGCGCAATTGCTTTATATGATTTTACAAAAGAAACATCTCCAAAAGACGCATCAATTTAAATGCGTCTTTTTTATTTCATTCAATTAGCAATTTCGTGGATGGTAGTTTTGCTATTAATAATAGGAAATTATGTCATACAATGAAGATAATATTAGAAATTTATGAGGAGGATTACGTTGGGGAAATTTTTAATTAGTTATGCTGCAAGTTTGCTTGCTTTTATTATCATATGGTTCTTAATACCGTATATTTCTAATCCTAGTTATTCTTACGAGAATGATTTACCTAACATATTTGGATTCATTATAATTCTCATTATATTTGGTAGTATATTAGATCTTGTAGCTTGCCTAATTGGAGAAGTATTATACAGGAACATAAAACAATGTAGGAAGTTTCGATTTGGAATTCCTGTATTTATAGGACTCGCTCTTATCTATATATGTATACTCTCTCTTTTTACTATTACAAGTGTATATGCTTCTAGTTTAGTTGCGCCTATTATTATGGGGTGCTTAGCTTTTTATTTAGTACGTAGAAAAATATAATTAACTTCAACTAACGATAATTATGTAAATGAGATAGTGGCGGTTCCGCAAAGATTTTGAATAAACTAAGAAAAAGTAGAGAACTATACATTTCTGCTTTAATAAAGGATACGTTTACCTTTAGATTCATGATAAAAAGAAGTACCCCTGTCTCTAATCAAGGGTACTTCTTTTTATATTTCAGTCAGTAATTTAAATTTCATATTCTCAGGAGCAGTTACTTTGGCGTTATTGAGGATAGGTTTAATAACTTTTTTATGGGCTCACTACTACAGTCAAAATCGTTAGTTCCTTTTATCTGTACGCCTTTGTCATTTAAAGTATTTTCAGGTTTTGTGACCATAGGCTGAAATGGTTAAATAAACGTTTGTTTAAGATGTATGTTCGGTAGGAAGAAACCGATGCAGCTCAAGGGATAGCAAAGAAAAAGGGGAATGAATCAAACGTTTGTTTAAGATGTATGTTCGGTAGGAAGAAATCGATGCAGCTCAAGAGCTAACAAAGAAAAATAGGAAGTTAATCAGACGTTTGTTTAAGATATATGTTCGGTGAGGGATGAGAGAAGAATCTACAAAAAATATATATTTATTTTTTCTTAACAAATGGCGGAAAAATAAGAAAAATTGCAGGATTATTAAAAATTATCACGAAATAAGTAAAAGTTTAGCGAATAATCGTTTGAAATAATAAAACGTTTTCTATATGATAAAGGTAAAGGTTAGTAAAAAAGTAGGTGAATTTATGACAGTAACATTTTATTCATATCCAAAGTGTGGCACATGTCAAAAGGCAAAGAAATGGTTTGAGGCAAACGATGTAGCATATGAGATGATTCATATTGTTGAAAATCCACCGTCAAAAGAAGATTTACGTAATTTACATGTAAAAAGTGAATTACCATTAAAAAAATTCTTTAATACAAGTGGAATGCGTTACCGCGAACTTGGTCTAAAAGATAAGTTGAAAGATGCAAGCGAGGACGAAATGTATGAGCTTTTAGCATCTGATGGCATGTTGATTAAACGTCCAATTGTAACAGATGGAACGAATGTAACACTTGGTTTTAACGAAGAGCAGTTTGAAAGTGTGTGGAAAAAGTACCAATAAGGTATTTTTACATAATTAATACATTCACTGGAGGTACAGTCATGAGCATTCCAAATAATTTACGTTACTCTGAAGAACACGAATGGGTAAAAACTGAAGGTAATGAAGTTGTAATCGGTATTACTCACTTTGCACAAGGTGAGCTAGGCGATATCGTATTCGTTGAACTTCCTGAAGTAGGTGCAACAATCGAAGCTGACGAGCCATTCGGAAGCGTAGAATCTGTTAAAACAGTTTCTGAATTATACGCACCTGTAAGCGGTAAAGTTGTGGCAGTAAACGAAGAATTAAGTGACCAACCAGAACTTGTAAACGAATCTCCATACGAGGGTGCATGGATGGTTAAAGTTGAACTTTCTGATGCAAGCCAAGTTGAGAAGTTATTAACTGCAGAAAAATATGCAGAAATGACAAACCAAGACTAATTTTAGTCAACTGAAGGACAGCCTTTGTGCTGTCCTTTTTATTTTGTGCTACATAATGAGTTGAAAAGCACATATATATGAATCAATTATCATGTGAGAGTACATTAATGGGAAATCTATTTAGTGAAGTTTCATGCTTTTTACAATCTAAACGAGCCGTTTCCGCTTTTCATTGTCTAGCTCCAGCGGCTAGAACAGTCGGTCATTTCACTCCTTCACTTGAGGCAAAAGGCGCCTCTAGTTCAGGAGTTCCAATTGCCCTCTTGTTCTGAACAAGCCGTTTCCGCTTTTCTTGATTGTCCAGCTCCACCTCCTAGCCCTTCATGCCTAAGAACCTTCCGCACGAGAAGACAAAAAGCGTCTTCTGTGCGAAAGAACCTTAGCCAACAGGGCTAAACAGTCGGTTCCGCTTTTCTTAATTGTCCAGCTCCAGCGGCTAAATTGTTCGGTGGCTGCGCTTCTTCCTACAAGGCAAAAAGCGCCTTTACGTCAGAAGCTCCATCCCCCTCACAATCTAAACAAGCCGCTTCCGCTTTTCTTTTGCAAAAATAAACAGGAAACAACATGAAAATAACGAATATACTATATACTAAGTTAAAGGTTGTATAGTATATGGTGATCGGGTGATGACATATGATTTATGTAGAAAAAGTCATTATTGTAGAAGGTAAATCAGACAGAAGAAAGATTGAATCTATTATTCGTGAACCGGTGGAAATTGTTTGTACAAATGGTACAATTGGTTTGTCGAAAATGGATGAGCTCATTGATCAGTTTTTTGATAAGGACGTATATGTGCTAGTGGATGCTGATGATGCAGGGGAAAAGTTAAGGAAACAGTTTCGAAAAGAATTTCCGCAAGCAGAGCATATTTATATTGATCGCTCGTACCGAGAAGTGGCGACTGCACCTTCTTCACATTTAGCAAATGTATTATGGGGAGCTGACATTGACGTTTATACAGAATATTTACGGTAAGGAATGATAGAAGTGATTGACTGGACAGGAGCCGAAGCTACAGCCCTAATAGAGAATGAAGAAAAAACAGTGCTATATGTATATACACCAATGTGTGGAACATGCCAATTAGCAAAGAAGATGTTAACGGTTGTCGAGATGACGATTGAAGAGTTGAAAATTGGAATGTTAGATTTAAATTATGCTCCGCATTTAGCGAAAGAGTATGGAATCGAAAGTGTGCCTTGTTTACTTGTTTTTGAAAATGGGACACTCATGAAGAAGATATATGCATTTCATTCGGTTGAATATTTATATACGGAATTAAAGTAGGCGGCAAAGTTTTTGCCGCCTCGACATATTTCTTGGGAAATATGTCGACATGCGGGATGGATACAGTATTTGTCGAGCGAAAGTAACAGGATTGCTCTTTAGTGAGAGGGAAATGGTATGTAATAGAAAGTGATATGAAGGATGTGATTTAGGGTGAAATTATATTCTTTGCTTCAATCATTTGTAAATTACGCTAACGGTCAATATCATTTAGAACCGCTTTTAAGACAAGGAGAAAAAACTGTTAATTTCCGCTTTGGAGATGAAAGTTGTTCATTACAAATTTCAAGAGATTATATAGAATTGTCACAAGAGGCAAGAGGAACGGAACAAATTGTGTGCTTAGATGAAGAGGATGTAAAACAATTAGTGAACGGAAATGTAAGATTGCAAACGTTAATGAACGATGGACGTGTGCAATATTCGGGAACATATCGAACGATGCTATTAGTTGAATCGATGTTTCATATATGTAAACCGATGTCAGTAGGTGCTTAAAATTCTGAAGTTTCTTGTTTTGTGAAAATTCTTGTTGACATGACGTGTGGATATTGATACAATTCAATTCATAAAATATAGACAATTTCATAAATTACAAATCAGACGAAAATTAAATCTGATTTCTCTTATCAAGAGAGGTGGAGGGACTGTGCCCTGTGAAGCCCGGCAACCGTCAACTTATGTTGAAATGGTGCCAATTCCTGCAAAGCGAATGCTTTGAGAGATGAGAGAGAGGGATAATGTTGTTATATACGCATATAAACCTTTCTGCTTCTCTAAAGCGGAAAGGTTTTTTTGTTGTTTGAATGTGGAGGACATTCAAATAATAAGAGGAGCTATGGCGATAGATTACACGCATGAAAAATAAAAAAATTGCGGAGTCTATCCAAACAAAAAAGGGGTGAACATCATGATCTTATTAGAAAATGTAAAGAAAATATATAAGGCAAAAAGCGGTGATGTCACTGCTGTAGATAACGCCAATTTAAAAATAGAAAAAGGCGAAATATTTGGTGTTATCGGATATAGTGGTGCTGGGAAAAGTTCTTTAATAAGGCTGTTTAATCAGTTAGAGAAACCAACTTCTGGCCAAATTACAATTGCAAATCGTGTCATTTCAGCAATTACAGGAAGTGAACTTCGTAAGGCAAGGCAAGAAATTGGAATGATTTTTCAGCACTTCAACTTACTTTGGTCACGAACTGTACGCGAAAATATCGCATTTCCACTTGAGATTGCAGGTGTTGATAAGGAGAAGAGAAGAAAACGTGTTGATGAGTTAATTCATCTCGTTGGATTAGAAGGAAGAGGAGACGCGTATCCATCCCAGTTAAGTGGTGGACAAAAGCAGCGTGTTGGGATTGCTAGAGCGTTAGCTAACAACCCACAAGTGCTTTTATGTGATGAAGCAACGTCAGCACTTGATCCGGAAACGACAGATCAAATTTTAGATTTACTACTTGATATTAATAAGCGTCTCGGTTTAACAATTGTATTGATTACACATGAGATGCACGTAATTCGAAAGATTTGTAATCGTGTTGCGGTAATGGAGAAAGGGAAAATCGTAGAAACAGGTCCAGTACTTGACGTATTCCGTAATCCACAGCAAGACATTACGAAACGCTTTGTACAGCAGTTAACAGATTCTGAAGATACAAACGAAACAATTGAAAGTTTAATTGAAAAATATCCAGATGGCAAAGTAATTCGCTTGCAGTTTGTCGGCGAGGCTGTAGAAAGACCAGTACTTCAAAGATTAATGCAACGCAGTGATATAGAAGTTAGCATTTTGCAAGGAAATATCGCACAAACGAATAACGGTTCTTACGGAAGTTTAGTTGTTCATTTAAATGGTGAGGAAACAGCAATCCAGCAAGCGATAGAGGGAATACATCAAGATCAAGTAGAGCTGGAGGTGATTGCACATGGATAAGTTACTCGTAAATGTTGATTGGAACCAAATGTTAGAAGCAACTGGTGAAACGTTATATATGACGGCAATCGCAGCGCTTGCCACATTTGTTTTAGGACTCATTTTAGGATTGTTACTCTTTATGACATCCAAAGATAATTTATGGGAAAACAAAGCGGTTAATACAGGGATTGGAGCCTTCGTAAACATATTCCGTTCTATACCGTTCATCATTTTAATCATTTTATTAATTCCATTCACAAAGATTATCCTTGGAACAATTCTCGGGGCTAGTGCAGCATTGCCAGCTTTAATTATTGGAGCGGCACCATTTTACGCAAGAATGGTTGAAATCGCACTTCGTGAAATTGATAAAGGTGTAATCGAAGCTTCAAAAGCAATGGGGGCAAAAACAAGCACAATCATTTTAAAAGTGTTAATTCCAGAATCATTACCAGCGTTAGTATCTGGTATTACGGTAACGACAATTGCTTTAGTAGGCTATACAGCAATGGCGGGAGTTGTTGGTGCTGGTGGTCTTGGAACACTTGCTTACTTAGAAGGATTCCAGCGTGGAAATAACGATGTAACAATCGTTGCGACAATTTGTGTGTTGCTAGTTGTATTTTTCATTCAGTGGATTGGTGATAGTGTAACGACTCGAATAGATAAAAGATAATGAAAACAGGAGGGTATTTCAAATGAAAAAATTATTACTTACAGCACTTATTTCAACCTCAATTTTTGGGTTAGCTGCTTGTGGCGGGAAAGATAAAGATGAAAAGAAACTTGTTGTTGGTGCTTCTAACGTACCGCATGCTGAAATTTTAGAAAAAGCAAAACCGTTACTTGAGAAAAAAGGAATTGAGTTAGAAATTAAAAAATTCCAAGACTACGTATTACCAAATAAATCGTTAGCGGATAAGGATTTAGATGCAAACTACTTCCAGCACATTCCGTATTTAGAAAAAGAGATTAAAGATAAAAAGTATGACTTTGAAGTAGCCGGAAAGATTCATTTAGAACCAATTGGTGTATATTCTCAAAAGTATAAGAGCTTAAAAGAGCTTCCAGACGGAGCAACAATTATTATGAGTAATTCTGTTGCTGATCATGGACGTGGTTTAGCAATTTTACAAAAAGAAGGTATTTTAAAAATTAAAGATGGAGTAGATCCAGTTAAAGCGACTCCGAAAGATATTGCGGATAATCCGAAAAATCTAAAATTCAAAACGGATATCGAGCCTGGTTTATTACCACAAGTGTATAACAATAAAGAAGGCGACGCTGTTCTAATTAACTCTAACTATGCAATTGATGCGAAATTAAACCCAGAAAAAGATGCGATTGCAATTGAAGGTAGTGATTCTCCGTATGCTAACATCGTAGCAGTTCGTAAAGGGGATAAAGATAAGAAAGAAATTAAAGCTCTTGTAGAAGTGTTGCATTCTAAAGAAATTGAAGACTTTATTACTAAAGAGTATAAAGGGGCAGTTGTTCCTGTAAAAGAATAATTGTTTGAAGAAGGGCTGGTGTATGCCGGCTCTTTTTTTCTAACTACATACCTATAGGGGAGAAGGGGATATCAGATGAAAAAGATTATACTGTCAGTTGTTACAGCGCTATCTGTATTTACATTAGCTGCTTGCGGGGGAAAAGAGGAAAATAAGCTTGTCGTTGGAGCTTCTAACGTGCCGCATGCTGTTATTTTGGAGAAAGCACAGCCAATATTAGAGAAAAAGGGTATTAAATTAGAGATTAAAAAGTTCCAGGACTATGTGTTACCGAATAAAGCGTTAGCGGATAAAGAAATTGATGCGAATTACTTCCAACACATTCCGTATTTAGATAAAGAAATTCAAGAAAAAGGATATAAAATTGTAAACGCAGGAAAAATTCATTTAGAACCAATGGGCATTTATTCTAAGAAATATAAAAGCTTAAAAGACTTGCCAGAGGGCGGAACAGTTATTATGAGTAATAACGTGGCTGAGCGCGGCCGTATGTTAGCACTATTACAAAAAGGTGGCGTTATTAAGCTTAAAGATGGAGTAGATGTTGTTAAGGCGACAGTAAAAGATGTTGTAGAAAATCCGAAAAACTTAAAGTTTAAAACAGATGTTGAACCTGGACTGTCACCGAAGCTGTACGAAAATAATGAGGGAGATGCTTTATTTATTAATTCAAACTATGCAATTGATGCGAAATTAAATCCAACAAAGGATGCAATTGCGATTGAAGGATCAGACTCTCCGTATGCAAATATTATTGCAGTTCGTAAAGGTGACGAGAAGAAAAAAGAAATTAAAGAACTGGTAGAAGTATTGCATTCAAAAGAAATTCAGGATTTTATTACTAAAGAATATAAAGGTGCTGTACTTCCGGTAAGTGAATAAAAGTAAGGAAAGGACTGGGAATTTACCAGTCCTTTTTTCTTTATATATATAAGAAGAAAGGTGTATCATATAAGGATGCAAAGGAAATACTTATATACATTTGTGAAAAAATTGTTACTTTTTTTCGTCGTTTGCGATATCATTTTATTTGATATAAAATTAGAATGAGAATAAAATGAGAATATGAACGTTTTAGGAATTTTTAAAATGTATATATAGGATTAATGGAGGTATTGAGATGGCTGGTTCTACATTAACGGTTAAAGACTTACACGTATCAATTGACGGCAAAGAAATTTTAAAAGGTGTAAACCTTGAAGTAAAAGGTGGAGAAATCCACGCAATTATGGGACCTAACGGAACAGGTAAATCAACTTTATCTTCTGCAATTATGGGTCACCCAAAGTATGAAGTAACAGAAGGTAGCATCATCATTGACGGTGAAGATGTATTAGAAATGGAAGTAGACGAGCGTGCACAAGCAGGTCTATTCTTAGCAATGCAATATCCAAGTGAAATTAGCGGAGTTACAAACGCTGACTTCTTACGTTCTGCGATTAACGCACGTCGTGAAGAAGGCGATGAAATTTCTCTTATGAAATTTATCCGTACGTTAGATAAAAACATGGAATTCCTAGAAATGGATCCAGAAATGGCACAACGTTACTTAAATGAAGGTTTCTCTGGCGGTGAGAAAAAACGTAATGAGATTCTTCAATTAATGATGATTGAGCCAAAAATTGCAATCTTAGACGAAATCGACTCTGGTCTTGATATCGATGCGTTAAAAGTTGTATCTAAAGGTATTAACCAAATGCGCGGCGAAGAGTTCGGTTGCCTAATGATTACGCATTACCAACGTTTATTAAACTACATCACTCCAGACTTCGTTCACGTTATGATGAACGGTCGTATCGTTAAATCTGGTGGCCCTGAGCTTGCACAACGTCTAGAAGCTGAAGGTTACGACTGGATTAAAAAAGAATTAGGTATTGAAGACGAAACAGCAGAGCAAGAAGCGTAAGAGAGGAGCATAAACATGACAATCGGTACATTACCTTTCGATCAAGAAACAATCCGTCAGCGCGCTAGCGAAGTAAACGAAGCTGCTTGGTTGACTGAGTTCCGCTTACAAGCTCTTGCACAAGCAACAGAACTTCCAATGCCAACGCCTGATAAAACGAAAATTGAAAAATGGGACTTTATCGGAAAAGGCGACGCTGCTAAGCAAGAGCCTGTAAGTTCTTTAACAGAGCTTCCAGAAGCAGTGAAAAACTTAATCGATGAAAATAACAGCGTACTAGTACAACGTACTGGTACAACTGCGTTCGTTTCTTTAGCAGACGAAGCAAAAGAAAAAGGTGTTATTTTTACAGACATCGTAACAGCTGCAACAGAGCATGCTGAACTATTACAAAAGTATTTAATGAAAGACGGCGTGAAAGTAGACGAGCATCGTCTAACTGCACTTCATGCTGCATTAATCAACGGCGGTGCATTCGTATATGTTCCGAAAAACGTTGTTCTTGAAACTCCACTTCAAGCTGTATTCTTAGTAGACGGCGAAGAAGCTAACGTATATAACCACGTATTATTCGTAGCTGATGCGAACAGTACTGCAACTTATGTAGAAAACTATGTTGCAAATGAAAATGCTAAAGGTATTGCAAATATCGTAGCAGAAGTAATCGTGGAACAAGGCGCACAAGTGAAATTCGGTGCGGTTGATTTATTAGCAAAAGACGTAACAACTTACGTTAACCGCCGCGGCATTGTAGGACGCGACGGCCGCATTGATTGGGCTCTAGGCCTTATGAATGACGGAAACACAATCTCAGAGAACGTTACGAACTTAATGGGCGACGGTTCATATGCTGATACGAAAACAGTAACAATTGGCCGTGGTAACCAAACACAAAACTTTACAACTAAAGTTGTTCACTTCGGTAAACACTCTGAAGGTTGGATTTTAAAACACGGTGTACAAAAAGATAGTGCAACATCTATCTTTAACGGAATTGGTAAGATTGAACACGGTGCATCTAAATCAAATGCACAACAATCTTCTCGCGTTCTTATGTTAGACGAGAAAGCTCGCGGAGATGCAAACCCAATTCTTTTAATTGACGAAGATGATGTAATGGCAGGTCACGCAGCTTCAGTAGGCCGCGTAGATCCGTACCAATTATACTACTTGATGAGCCGTGGTATTCCAAAACGCGAAGCAGAACGTTTAGTCATCCATGGATTCTTAGCACCTGTAGTAAATGAGCTTCCAATTGAAGGAGTAAAAGCACAGCTTGTTGAGGTAATTGAAAGGAAAGTTCGCTAATGAATATTCATGAAATACGCAAACAGTTTCCAATTCTTGATCAAAAAGTGAACGGCAAACAACTTGTTTATTTCGATAGTGCAGCAACTTCTCAAAAACCAATTCAAGTCATTGAAACGTTAGAACGTTACTATAAAGAATATAATTCTAACGTGCATCGCGGTGTTCATACGCTCGGTACGAAAGCTACTGACGCGTATGAAGGTGCACGTGAGAAAGTTCGCAAGTTTATTAACGCGAAATCAATGGAAGAGATTATTTTCACGCGCGGAACGACAACAGCATTAAATACAGTAGCGGCTAGCTATGGTCTTGAAAATGTAAAAGAAGGCGATGAAATCGTTATTTCTTACATGGAACACCATAGTAACATCATTCCGTGGCAACAAGTTGCGAAGAAAACTGGCGCAACTTTGAAATACCTTCCGCTTCAACTAGACGGTACAATTTCTTTAGAAGATGTTCGTCAAACTGTTACACCGAATACAAAAATCGTTTCTATTATGCACGTGTCAAACGTACTTGGAACGATTAACCCTGTAAAAGAAATCGGAGCAATCGCACATGAAAACGGTGCAATCATGATCGTTGATGGGGCACAAAGTGCACCTCATATGAAAGTGGATGTACAAGATTTAAACTGTGATTTCTACGCATTATCTGCTCATAAGATGTGCGGACCAACAGGTGTCGGCGTATTATATGGTAAGAAAGAATTGCTAAACAATATGGAACCAATTGAATTTGGTGGTGAAATGATTGATTTCGTAGACTTACAAGAATCTACGTGGAAAGAGCTTCCGTGGAAGTTCGAAGCAGGTACACCGATTATCGGTAATGCAATCGGACTTGGTGCGGCAATTGATTTCCTAGAAGAAATCGGTCTTCATAATATTGAAAAGCATGAACATGAATTAGCGCAATACGCTTTAGAAAGACTATCAGAAGTAGATGGCGTTACAATTTATGGTCCAAAGCATCGCGCTGGCCTAGTTACATTTAATATTGAAGACGTACATCCTCACGATGTAGCAACAGTATTAGATGTGGAAGGCATTGCAGTTCGCGCAGGACATCACTGTGCACAACCGCTTATGAAGTGGCTAAAAGCTTCTTCAACAGCACGTGCGAGCTTCTATTTATATAATACAAAAGAAGAAATTGATACATTTGTTGAATCGCTAATCAAGACAAAGGAGTATTTCACAAATGTCATTTAATAATTTAGATACGTTATATCGTCAAGTTATTATGGATCATTACAAAAATCCTCGTAACCATGGCGTGTTAGAAGATAGTGTTACCGTTAACTTGAACAATCCAACTTGCGGCGATCGTATTCAACTTACGATGAAAGTAGAAGAAGGTATTGTGCAAGAAGCGAAGTTTGAAGGAGAAGGATGTTCCATCTCAATGTCTTCAGCTTCAATGATGACACAAGCAGTAAAAGGTAAGAAAATTGAAGAGGCACTTCAGCTTTCTAAAATTTTCTCTGACATGATGCTAGGAAAAGAGTACGATGACAGCATCGATTTAGGAGATATTGAAGCATTACAAGGCGTATGCAAGTTCCCTGCACGTATTAAATGTGCAACATTAGCGTGGAAAGCGTTAGAAAAGGGCTTAAACGAAGATAAGTAATGTTAAAGGTTCCTAAAAACGAGGTTATCTAAGGAGGGACACACCAACATGGCGAAGCAACTGCCAGATATCGGCGATTACAAATATGGTTTCAAAGACAAAGACGTTTCGATTTTCCGTGCTGGACGCGGTTTAACAAAAGAAATCGTTGAAGAGATTTCACGTATGAAAGAAGAACCAGAGTGGATGTTAGACTTCCGTTTAAAATCACTGGATAAGTTCTATGAAATGCCAATGCCACAATGGGGCGGCGACTTAAATGACTTAGATTTCGATGAAATTACGTACTACGTAAAACCATCTGAGAAATCTGAGAAGTCTTGGGATGAAGTACCTGATGAAATTAAAGCGACATTTGATAAATTAGGTATTCCTGAAGCTGAGCAAAAATATTTAGCTGGTGTATCTGCACAGTACGAATCTGAAGTTGTATACCACAACATGAAAGAAGACCTAGAAGCTCTAGGAATCGTCTTCAAAGATACAGATAGCGCATTAAAAGAGAACGAAGATATTTTCCGTGAGCATTTCGGAAAAGTAATCCCACCAACAGACAACAAATTCTCTGCATTAAACTCTGCAGTTTGGTCTGGTGGATCATTCATCTACGTTCCAAAAGGTATTAAAGTTGATACACCACTTCAAGCGTATTTCCGTATTAACTCTGAAAATATGGGACAATTCGAGCGTACGCTTATCATCGTAGACGAAGGCGCACACGTACACTACGTAGAAGGTTGTACAGCACCTGTTTACACGACTAACTCACTTCACAGTGCGGTAGTAGAAATCAT
>NZ_JAEHBO010000058.1:0-34111 GCF_016483575.1 Bacillus cereus group sp. N12 | reverse complement strand
ATGTTACTACCCTTGCTCAAATACCTTAGACGAAAAACAAAATTTATTCTTAATCTCAAACCGAACAAAAATAGGTCCTTATTAAATTAACATACTTTCTAAAAAATAGCAAATTTCAAAAACAAGTTATTATGGTAATTAACCAATAATAGTGGTTGCTGGAGAAAAAGTCACTATGATAGTCATCACAGCAAGAAGTTGCCAAAGGATCTCGACAATATCATTAGTTTGATTTTTTTCAGACATTCAACAACTGATAAAATTAGCTATTTTCGAGTTAAATTTTATTTCTGATAACGAATTTTACGTCAACTAGTCTCTCTTGTAGGGCTAGTTTTTTTGTTTAGCATGGTTTTTTTCCAAAATGCTGACGATACACCATTGCCATCAACTTAAGAAATTAAAGCACCCCCTAAATGGAAATTTTGTGTTTTTATAGCACCGAAGTTTACTTTTATCATTTTGGGGAACAACAGATTTTTTAACTTGATAGCAATGTGGTGCTATCCCCAGATGCACTTAAGGTAGACAAAGAACTGAAGGAAACTGTTATAGAAATTTCTATATTTCTTTGGTAACGTATCGCTTCTTTCTTACAAAAACCTTAACTTTATCACATCAAAAAGGTTCTTTATGAAAACTTATAGAATTAGAACATATCGCAGCATTTTATAATTGAAGGGGTGATTATGTTGGAGTATTTATTAAAACCCAAAAACTCATCAACAGGTCTGAGAGGGTATTTGGAATCCTATCCGTTAACTTCATTTTTTGTAATGGCATATTTATTCTCGTGGGTTGTATTAATTCCATTTATCTTATCCCAATGGGGTATTTTACCTAAAACAAAAGCGTTTGATATTTTCTTTGTTGCCAATGCATTTGTAGGCCCTATGTTAGCAGCATATATCATGATTCGAACCCTTGAAGGCAAAGAGTCATGGAAAAAAGTTAGAAAAAGCATCATATCTACTAAAGTCGGTTTGAAGTGGTACTTGTTTACTCTCATTGTTATCCCTGCTGTAATGTTTCTAGGTATGGTGATATTAAATATGGGGATACCTACTTTCCATGACCTTACTTCTAGATTTTTTATAACCTATCTCATCACTTTTGTAGTTACTTTCTTTCTCGGTGGACCTTTACCTGAGGAAATCGGATGGCGTGGTTTCGCTCTCCCTCGGTTACAATCGAAGCTTGGACCGTTAAAAGCAACATTACTACTTGCCTTCCTGTGGGCTTTTTGGCATCTTCCGCATTTCTTAACTGCTGCACAATGGGGCGGACCAGGTTCTGACCTTTCTATCCTATATATTCATTTACCAATTTTCATTTTGATGTGTTTGCCGATTTCAATCATTCTCACTTGGGTCTATAACTGCAATCGCGGTAACTTATTTATTGTCATGCTAGTTCATGCGAGTGTAAATACGTTTAGCTTGGTACAAACTAATACCACTAACCCTGTTTTAAAGAATTCAGATTTATTTGTAGGGATAGGATTGGGCATTGTTGCTTTGCTTATTCTTATTTTCACACGAGGCAGCGTTGGATATATACAAATTACTAATGAAATAGGATTCAGTAACAATGAAAATATAAGTAAATAGAAACGAAAACCATAAAATAGGTTGATGGCAATGGGGTAGCACCTCATGCTCATCAGGCTAAAATTTTAAAGTACCCCCAGAACGAAATTTTTATCTCTATACAGTTATTTATGTGAATTCAGATCGTTTTTTTGCGTTTTAGGGGATAATTAGTTTTTTAACTTGATGGTGATGTGGTGCTATCCCATTAAATAAAAAAACCTTCACGATTTGTAAAGGAGTCAGTATACATTGAAAGGGTACTTCCATTTTAATATATAAAAGAGAAAATTCGTATTGATAAAATTCACTTTTTCAGCTTAGTTTAATTCTTTTGGTAAACAAATATTATTGAATGGATATATAATTATTATTGAAGAGCAATCTGTAGGTCACAGGTGTATGTCAAAAAAGGAAAGCACTTATTTAAAGTGCTTTCCTCTACTTTTATAGCATACAATCATTTTTTATATAGTAAGTGTAGAGATTGCTTGTTTGTAGATTAGTTGTTGTTTACCATGAACCATCATTAGGACGGTAAATTTATCTGTTGCAAGGATCTGCCCACGTACTGGAACGCCATTCTTTAAAAACACAGTAACTTCCCCTCTTTTTTCTTTCAATTGTTCATACATATCTTCTTGTAAATTATACATGAAATACGCCCCCCTATTTTTAGCTACTTTTCTTTTAATACTTGCTGCCTTCCATTGTGGTCTATTTGTATTTCCCATTCACCTTCTATTTTTCTAAACCATTTTCCTATTTTGCTTACATTAGATAGTAAGATCCTCATGATTCAACTCCTTGCCTTTTAAATGCTTATGGACACAATATATACATTTGGAACGATGTTAATTTTTCATATAGAATGCCGTCATATTGATATAAAGGCGTTATCCTTTCCTATGATTTCTCAGAAAGAATAACGCCTTTTTTTAGGGGGTATTTTGTCTAGTTAGCTTGATAGCGATGTGGTTCTACCCCTTATAAATGTTACAAAAATCTTTCAAATGGCTCTAACTTGCACAATGCTTCCCGTTAATATAATACGCTGATTCTGTGAAAATCGTAAATACAACCTCTACTTCTGGAAGTCCAAAATCCATTACATATGTAGTAATAGCCTTGGCAAATCGATCACGAATTTCCTGTCCACGCTCGAACCATTTCACTTCAATAAGAGGAAACGCCTCTATTTCTTCTCCATTGAATACAAACGTAGAACTTGGTAGTTCCAACGTAAAATTATCCGTACCACACTCACAAATCTCTGCGAGCTCTTCTACTAATGGCTTGCTTATGTGTTTTAATTGTTCAGTAGTAATTCCACGAAACACAACATGCGGCATGTGAATCCCTCCGTTAGATAGCTTTATATTTGCTCACATCATAGCATAATTTATTTTGCTGCACTAGAATCTATTGATACATTTCAATGACATTCTTAAGAATGATCATATGTTATTGAAGCAATACAAATATTGTAACTATTTAAAACATGTGAGAGCTCGGTAATTGGGTAAATAAAAAATGCCTTATCACATTCTCCCTGTAAGGAGGCATGAGGGGACCTCTATTAGGAAAGGGATGGTGCGCTTATATATTTTAAAAAGAAAAGACACCCTAAAGTGCCTTCCTCCGACTTGATAACCACTATAATATAACATTGGATTCCCATCCTAATATTATTTTACCACGTTAAGTAATGTTGGTTATTGAGAAAGTCAAATACGTAGTGTTCATATATAGTGACCCCTAGGATCAAACAAGATTTAATACAGTTTTTTTGCTAATCCAAAAACAAACGAGAAACCTAAAACCGCGCCAGAATAGGAATATATAATAAAAAACATAGATCCATAGAACCAAAAAAGAAGGTTCCTTTGTAAGAGTAGGCTTCCCCCCCTTTTCCTTGCTACTGATAATAGGGCATTATGTTAACTAGATGTGTATAAAATATACAAGAGGAACTCTTTCCTACTTACACGAATCTATTATAATAGAGAACGTCTTGATAATAAGGGGGGCATCACATATTTAAACAACTTTGGGCATGGATATAGGGAGAAATACTAGATCAAAATTTATAAATTGATTGAACATCTAAAAGGAGTATAAAATATTTTGAGAAAAACTAAAATGAGAAACTATGTGAAATTATTTGTTCTTTACTTAATTATTATTCTAATATATTTCCTGTTATTTGATTACAGTAAAATATATATTAAGGCAAAAATAAATAACGAATTTTTATATCAATTATATTTATTAATAGGACGTATTAGTATGGGTTTGGGAATATATTTTATTCCAGATAAACTAGGTATTAAGATTAAATTCAGATTTAAATTTCTTATAGCAGTTATCGCAATGATAACTACTATAATTTTTCTTGATATAGTTGGTTTAATTGAATAACTTTGATAACTTCCTGTAACGATAATTATGTAAATGAGCTGTCCATATGGGCGGCTTATTTTATTTTTTGCTTAGCGTGTTTTTTTCCGAAATGCTGGCGGTACCCCATGCCCATCAACCTAAGATTTTGAATTATCCCCAAAACGAAAATTTCATTCTTTCATAGTTGTCCATAGAAGTTCAGTTCGTTTTTTTCGTTTATGGGAAGAATGTATTTCTTAACTTGATAGCGCTGTGGCGATTCCCCTAAGAGACCTAAAAAAACTATGTAAAGAAGGTTTTCCAAAAGATTAAGCATAGCGCTACTCTTTTTGGAAAACCCCTAATCGATAAATTCGTGTTATTATTCTTGATATTGCTGTTGAACCGCCTCCGGTAGTTCCTCAAAGATTATTCTTTTAAAAATGGTAATAATGCTTCATTAAATTCTTTTGCATGAGTTGCGTTTAATCCATGAGGACCACCCTGTATTAGAGCAAGTTTACTATCAGGAATGGAATCATATGTGCGTTTTCCACTTAACTCAAAAGGTACAGTTGCATCAGAGTCACCGTGAATAATAAGATTTAATATCAAATGTAAAAGCTACCAATATATACATATAAACCAGTATTATAGTTTGATACTGATTTATTTGATGCTTTTATTTATGTACTTGTTAATTTAGCATAGATGATAAAAAATAAGGTTAATTGTCCTATTATCACAATATTCGGCACTACTATAATTAAATTAATAACAAAAAAGAGTGCTAAAATTCCTAAAAACAAGCATAAATGATAAATGTTCAAGCGGTGTTGTTCAAACCTATATTGATGAAAAACAATTGTAGTTGACAGGAAATAGAGCAATACAGAACCAAAAACAAAATATAAGATAAAAGAATAATAGACCTCATGTAAAAATAATAATCTAATGGATGCTGCAACCATACTCAAAGACATTAAAATAAATAGATGACCGTAAATAATAATTTGACCAGAAGTTTGTCTAGACTTGTCGAGTTTCTTCTCCATGTTATCAAAATATTGCCACCACATCGAAATAATAAGGATAAATGAAATGATCGCAAAGCTTATTGAATCCCAATTTCCTTGTTTAGGTTGAATGACCACAAGAGTGCTTACAAGAGCTTCCCCAAAGAGAATAATGGAAAATAGACCAAATCTCTCTAACAAGTGGGCTGTATTTGTAGGAACCTTTTCTAAACACTTCCTTCCAAGCAGTGGGACAATAATATCGATAAGAATCCCAAAATATAACACAGCATATCGAATCCAAGAATCAAAAAAGACGGATAATAATGAAATAACGATTCCAATCCAAAAATATCTTCCTAAAAAGAGTGCTGCTTTTTTTCGAGCCCCCTCTTCTATACGCTGGACAACAAGATATTGAATTGCAGTCACGACCCTTAAACCAATATAGCCAATTAAAAAAGAAAGATAATAAGGATCAAAATCAGCTGATAAGCTTGATGTCATTATTAGGACAAAAAACATTTGCAAGATCAAAAAAATTCGTTGATGAAATAAATCTTTTCCAAACCGGTTAACAAAGATGGTTTGCCCTACCCAAGCCCACCAGATCGGAATAAAAATTAAGACAAACTTTACTAAATACTCTGCATGGATTTGACCATCTTCAACATGAAGTAAAACATGAGTCGCAGCCGTCACTGCCGCCACAAATAACAAATCATAAAAGAGTTCTAACCACGTCACTTTCTTTTCTTCCATTTCTGCACTCCCTCCTTATTGTTAATAGTATGCTAAAAATATATAGTAATTGGAAGAGAAAATAATATAGACATAAACCATTTCTCATCGCTTGAAAAACTCGAGCCAATAATAAGAAAACTAATGAGAAATCCTTACATTCTAGGCCTTTTGCAATAAACACTTCATTAAATTAAATCGAATAGTTCGAAAATTATATATAAAGGTATTCATTAAAAATAAACGTTTATAAATTAATCAAACCCACCTTTATAAACTTGATATTTCAATGTTTCATAGATGATACCTAACTGTTTATAAAGATATACCTTTGTAAACATGAGTTTTTTGAAACAAGAAAATGTGTACCTCAAGTGAATTTAGAAGTAAACAAATCGGTATAAGTTTACTTTCAGTAAAATAACAAATTGTAAGTAGCGAATCCGCTGCTTTTTTATTTTGCATAGAAAAAGAAACCCTAATAGGCTCCTTAATTCGATTCAGAAGTTGTGTAGTTTTTCTTGATGATATCTTTTATGTTGATAATTAAGGATATAAGGAATCCAGCAGCTAGGATACCGTTTACCCAGTAATATGTATTCCCTGATGTAAATTTATTATAAAAGGAATCGACATTATAATATACTAAGCCTGCTGAAATCACGGTAGAAATTACTAACGTACCAAAACTTTTCATACTGTTCACCTCGATTCTAAAATTTCCGACTTTTTGTACAATTATACATTTAAATAAAAAGACTTACAAAGAAATTAGCATAAGGAAGAGTTAGACAAATGAGGTATCGCCGGGATTTTGGAAAAAACCCACGCTAAGCAAACAATACAATAAGCCGTCCATATGGACAGCTCATTTACATAATTATCGTTAGCGGAAGTATAGGAGAGTATAAGAAAATCAACTGTGATGGCAGTCAATTTTTAACATAATAATGGAGTTAATGTAATCATCTTAAAAGTGCATCTTAACAAGGCGCATTAAAATATATCGTTTTAATTTAACGCTTTTATGATGTCATCTACAAATATTTTATCGATTTCATGTCCTTGGTTCGTTTGTTCTGAATCCATAATTATTCCTTGTGATTTCTCTTTGTCAATCCACAAATAGTATGTTTGAGTTGTTCCACTTAAAAAGTGAACATTTACTTTGAAATTTGGCTTGTGTGTACTGGATATATTTGAATGTGTATGCCCGATATGAGTGATAGCGTTCACGAATGCTCCAACATCAAATTGTTTTACGAATATGTAGGTTTTATCCCCCTCAACTTCAATAAATTCAATAGACTTATCTTTTATGGAGTGTACTCCTTCACCGTCCTTCGCTGTATTATGAAGTATAATACCATCTTCTGACTGTTCACAATCTCTTAGCATATATGCTATACCATGTGTTTCTTGAGGAGTAACAAGCTTATTACATATATCCTTTCTATAGTCGTTTTTGTACTTGTAAGTATAAGTGAATTTTTCATCTTTATAAGTTACAGTTTGTAAAGTTGGTACTTTTGCTTCCTCGTCAGTTAAATAATTTTTAATTTGTATTTCGTCATTTTTCTTATCTTTTACATTTTGAGAAAATGTTTCAAATCGTTCTAGGTTTCTAGATTTTTCTTTAGGTATATGTATAATAATCTCATTTTTGTTCGCTTCAGTGGATGCCCCTTCACCGCCATTACTACATGCAGTTAAAGCAGCGATCCATAAGCATAATGCTCCAACAATTAATGTTTTCTTCAAATTGAGTTCCTCCCTAAAAAATATTATAAATTTAATCATAACAATAAATGACTATTCTTATTAAAAAACTTAGTACCTCGAATAAGCTAAGTTTAGATTACATATCTCTAATCAGGTAATTAATAAACATGCATGTAAAGTTAACATAACGTCCTATTATCAGTAGCAAGGAAAAAAGCGGACCCTTACTCTCACAGGGAATCCCCTTTTTCATTTTCTATAAAGCTATTCATTTTTTTATACATTCCTATCCTGGCGCGGATTTAGGGTTCTCGTTTGTTACTGGGTTCGTCGAAAAACTGTATAAAACCTTGCATACTCTTAGCTTTTTTTCTATGGAATGCTGTCGATACCTTTTTAATGCATAAAGAAAAGATACCCTAAGGTGCCTTCCTCTGAATTGAACCACTTTAATTTTAAGTTTTAAGTTTAAAAACTATAGGGATTTTTCCTGTGGGATTTGTAAGTAGTTTTTACGAAATTATGAGTGTTTTTTATTCTGTATTTCAATAAGTTCATCTTTAATCATTTGTATATAATGTTCTTTTTCTCTTAGTTCAAATATAAATAATGCTTTTTTCATGTTATTAACAACATCTTCTTCATTATGTTGTTTAATCTTTAATAAATACTGACTTTTTAAATAGTATAGTTCACCTAGTAGGTATAAAGTGTCTAGATTAATAGCTAATTTGATGCCCTTATCAAGGTATTTTATTGCCTCTTCATGTTGATATGTGAGGTCCAAAAATTTTGCTAAATTTAAAATGATTTTTAATTTAATTTCTTTATCTCTAGGAAAATCTAACTTATTAAAATTGGTTAAACATCTTCTTAATATATTAATACTTTTTTCATATTCTTTGTGTTCTGCATAAAATATAGCCATTGTCTGCATAATATCTATTTCTCTTTCTGATAAAAAATCAGAATTGGTTAAAGTTAGTTTTAATGCATGATTTAAAAGAGTTAAAGCAGTTTTTGTTGATCTATTTACCTCAAATATAGCAATTGCTTCATGCCATATTAGAAATTGTTTATCTTCTTTTGATTGAAAATTATTTTGTTTTTTTTCTTGTTTTACTATTTCATAAAGTTCTTTATATTGTTTTTGCTTTGCGCAATCTCTCATTACGTATTTTACATTTTTCACGTATTTTAATTTCTTGTTTTGAGTTAGTGCAAATATATTATTTGGATCAATACCAAGCCGTTCAGATAATTGATACAACAATATGCTAGATGGATAAATCATACCTTTTTCTATTTTGCTAATTTGACTTTGTGAACATATTCCATGACATAATTCGGATTGTGATATGTTTTTTTTAATTCTAATTTCTTTAATGGTAATACCCAAATCGTAAAATTCCATTTTTTCACCTACTATTTAGCACTTTATTAGTATACGAATATTCGCTAATCTTTAATCTAATGTAAAATTAATATATTTGCAATTGTTGTTTATTTTCAGGGACTTACTGTTTCTATAAGATGGTGAGGCTTTTTTATGTACAAAAAAAGACACCCAAAGATGCCTTCCTCCGACTTGAACCACTTTAATTTTAATAATATGTATTGGACTCCCATCCAAATATTATTTTACCATGTTAAATTGTTTTGTTCATTGATGGGGATTATCATATTGCCATTAACCTAAGAGTACCTATTACCTATTATTGTTATAAATATTATTCTACCTAGGATATTAATAAGAAGAGATGAAAAAACACCTTCACAGGTGTCTTGTTTCATTATAGAAATATCTTAAATAGGACTTTTTTTAATAGTCTAATTGCAAAACATTTGGATATTTTTAGGAATTATAATCAGGGTTTTATTTTCTCTCTCCTAATTCACATAATTTTCAAATATTATAACTTCACATTTTAAGATTTGATATATAATGAAGGCAACCCGTAGTTAGAGTGTTTGCTCCGATTCAAATTATGAGATAGTTTGTTTCACCTTTTTTACATTATCTAAAAAAGAACTTGTAGGGATTCCTACAAGTTCTTTTTGTGTTTTATTTTAAATAACCTAAAATTTTTTAAATAATTAAAAGGCATAAGCTCAGTTTTACTTTTTACCAGTAATATGCTCTTAATTTTATCTTTCTTGTCCATCTGTTTGATTGGCTTGGAACTCCATTTTTAGCGCAATACTATCCCCTTGGAACACGTTCTGATCTGTGCCGTTATCTTCAAATACAAACTTTATCCAAAACCAATCCATTTTCCCAGGTTTTAATCCCCCTGTTTCAGTCCACTTAGAATGAAATACTTTTTTGGAGGCAATCTCTGGGCTTTGTGATTTTAGTTCTGCAAGAGTTGTCTCGTATACAGGGCTTTTCGCAGGATCCCAATCCAAAAGAAATTGTACTTTAATATGTTTACCGAAATCTTCTGTAGTGTTATTTTGTTTTAAATCGTTTACAGTATAGTCTATTTTCATCATGATATCTTTAATATCTAATGTACCACTATTTTTTAAATTGAATTTCTTTAATATTTTGTCCCCAGGTTTTAAATTTTCTAAGTTAAGTGAAGTAGTTGGTTGCATAGCTAAATCCAATGTACCTGCAGCAAATGCATTATTTGTCACCACTTGATCGCTAAAATATGCATATGTTCCCCCACCAATTAAAGATAAGCCAAGAGCGGCTGAAACCACTCCAACACCTAATTTCTTTTTCAATGACATTTTTTGTTCCTCCCATATCATTTTTATAATCTTTCTCCCTAATCAACCGAAAAGGTCCCCTTAATACAGATATACCATTAATTGTGAAAAAATTATATTAAAAACAAAAAATTCCTTATTGAGAAAATTATGTTATTATCTATCTTCTGTAAATGAAACGTCCCAAAAATAGAAAAGTTGAATTTATAATTATCAAAACCTCTGCCAAAAACAAATTAATAATTAATACCCTTTATAAGATGCACGGAAGTTTTTGATGATATTATCGATAAGTCGTCGAGGAGAAATTAACAAATAAAGGCTAACATACTACTATAGGGATACAGCCGAGATATGTGTAAAAACAGGTCATAGTCTGACTTTTATTTTTGAATAATTGGAGTTGCTAAGGAATTAGAAGATTTAACACCAGAAGGAAAAGAAGTATTGATGATGTATGAAAACGATTCAAAGAGTAACTCGCCATAACTAAACATCCTTCCAATTTAAACGATGAAAGGAAAATGATACACACATTTAGGCATTCATTTTAATAGATGCCTAAATGTGTGTTAAGGAGCATAGAAATGTCGGAATTCACTTCTCGCTTCACTTATGAATTTAAAGATTTCGCCACTCATCACATGCCTTGCGAATATTTTCACGCATATTATTTGTAATTTCTAGTCTGTCATTTAAGAAAGTATCTCTCTGTGAGATTATCTCATTTTTAGCACTCAAATAGAGCCTTTGAATAGATGTAGAATTTCTACCAGCTTCGGTTAATCTATAACGTGGGATACCTGGAGATTCTGTGTACCATAGTGGATCTGTTAGTGATATAGAATCAGAATCATATATATGAACCTTTGTGTCTAAATTTTCATCCCATTCATCTACAAAATTAAACCTGTATTTGAGTGTAGGATAAGAATTAGAAGTAGTAGGAGCTGTGATCATATCGTAGAGGCCACTATTAGCATACATTGCATCACCTACACTTACATTTGTAAAGTAAACTAATTTGTCACCACGTGGTTCACATAAAGCAGCATACTCATCCCCACAACGACTTAAAGTAGCTTTATACCCAGAGTCAATTTCACTAAGAGCTTTTATGTCAGTTAGATGCAAAGTACAAATGTAAACAAGGGCTGTTATACCTTCAAACGTTTCAAAACGTACTAAATCTGATACTAAATCTGAACCATCGTCATATATGCCATGTAAAATATTCACATCACCGCTCTCTGGATAGCCCTGAAGACGTCTCGCAATACTGTCACAATTAGCTACATAGTGATCTAAAAAGGCTTGGTCAATTATTTTTTTAACCCTATCACAAATTTCTTCTACTGCTTGTTTCACCGCTTCTTGAGCACTATCTTCTGATGAAAACATTTCGTTTATTATTGCTGTACCTATTGAAGAACCCAAAGAACTAGCTCCTATTTTTAATATTTTCTGCCAGTTTAACTCGTCATTTATCATAATGAACACTCCTTTATAATTAGAATGCTCACCATCATTTCAGTTTTATACATTTTTTATACCCTTATGCATTTTGGACACAGTTTAAGATGTTTGGTGTATATCAATATATGAAATTACCAGTGTTTCAAGAATCGGCTTTACCCCTATACGATAGCCCTCTTCAACAAATATCTACTGTATTTGCACATGTGGACATTTGTACAAGTTCACATTTTCACATTTACACATTTACACATTTGTAAAAATTCACTACAAACTTATCGCTAAAAACAAAAATGAATTAAATGATATATGCGCTACTATTGGCACTTTTATATCTCCTGTCTTTTCATAACTCCAAGCAGATAGGCATCCGTTTACAAAGTAAGGAATACTTAAGGAGGTAATTAAATGGGAAAGGGAAAAATTTTATGTGTTATCACTTGTTTTACTGTGTTCCTGTCAGAGTAATACAGAGGAACCCAAGGGTGAGGGTTCAAAAGTCATGGATGTAGTTAATAATACTGTAAATAAAAAACCACTCATTATTAGAGTGGCTTCTTATAATGGCTTTTTTACACACAAAATAAAAATCAACAGACTAATAAACCCAGATACCGCACAAACAATAAATAACATTTGATATCCCATGAGTTGTGAAACAAACCCTAGAATAATCGATCCTAAACCAATCCCTAAATCAAAAGCAGTAAAAAATGTAGCGTTCGCTACGCCCCTTTTCTCTGGTGGGGCTAATCGTATAGTTACTACTTGAAGAGCAGGTTGTGCCGATCCAAATCCAATTCCGTATAAAATAGCTGTAAAAACTAGTCCAACAAGGCCATTTGTCATTGCTAAGACGAATAGTGCAATTATCATTATAAAAAGCGCAGGAATAATAATGATCCCTTCTCCACGCTTATCGGATATTTTCCCTGCAATCGGTCTAATGACTATAAGTGTGACAGCATAAACTAAGAAAAAAGTACCCGCATTCACTTGAATCTTTGCTGCAAACAATGGTAAAAATGTCGTTATACCACCAAAAGTAAGGGAGAGGAAAAATGTAACAATGGCGATTGGTAAAACCGTTTTTTCAAAAAAAGATATTGGCTGTTGTGCTGTACTCTGAACTGCTGGAATTTTTGTACCCAATGCAAGTATGAATGCCAGAATTGCTAATGCTGTGCATAGTAAAAATAGATAATGAAATGAAAATGATTTCGCTACCCAAAGACCTACTATTGGTCCTAAAGCCATGCCTAAAGTCATAGCAAGTCCGTACCATCCCATCCCTTCTCCGCGACGAGATTGTGGAATCACATCAGTCACAGCTGTTCCAATCGAAGTTGTAGCAATTGCCCAGCCGATTCCATGGAGGATACGTAATACCACTAAAAATATAATTCCTGTTATCCAATCATAAAAATACATTGTAATTGCAAAAGATAGTAGTCCACTTATTATAAATACTCGTCGACCATATCGATCCATTAATCCGCCAACAATAGGACGAAAAATGACTGCCGATATTGTAAACACTCCAATAATAAATCCGACTTGAGATTCACTCCCGCCTAATTGTTTAATAAACATAGGTAGTGTTGGCATTAACAAATAAAAACCACTAAATAGTAGTAATGCTGTAATTGACAGCATTATATAGTTTTTTGTCCATAAACGTTCCATTGTAATGTAATCCTGCTTTCTATCGTTTAATAAGTTAAGAATGTTCTTCCTGTCCTAAAGTAGCGAGATAAGCAAATAAAAAAGCAGTACCACCGCTATAAAATGTTGGTACTGCCATATAGAGTGACAAGTGTTTTGATAATTAGAACGTACTTGCTACTTTAATCGCTTTTTCAAGCCCTGCAGCAATAATTTCTTCTGCTTTATGTGGGAATTGGTTGTGACCTTCAATTACTATTTTTTCTATATCTTTTGCACCGAAGAATCTCATCATACATGCCACATATTTAACTGCCATTTCCATTTCAGCTTTTGGTCCTTTAGAATATACACCGCCGCTTGCGTTTAATAATGCAATTTTCTTATTTCTAATAAGACCTACTGGCCCTTCTGGCGTATACTTAAATGTTTTGCCCGCGCGGTTTAAATAATCAATATATGTGTGTAGTACAGCAGGAATTGTTAAATTCCATAGCGGGAAACAAAATACAACTTTATCAGCTGCAAGGAATTGATCTAAATATTTATCAGCAACAGCTACTGCTTGTGCTTCTTCTACTGTTAAATCAAATCCTCTACCAGACTTAAATGTACCGTTAATCATATCTACTCCTACATATGGCAATTCCTCATTGTATAAATCAAGCTCTACCACTGTATCATTTGGATGTGATTCTTTATAACTTGCTAAAAAAGCATAATATAATTTCACACTAACCGCTTGATCTACTGGACGATTGTTTGCTTTTACAAATAAAACTGTTGTCATTCTCTTTTCCTCCTGTTACTCTTCTCACGTTGTTATATTTTTAAAGGGATTATATTGTCTTTACAATGTCTTTTTAAAACTGCACTCCATGTCTCCACCTAGCGCTTCAGCTGTATCACCAGTTTCTCTGAAATCATGTGTATGAATTAGTTCAAACTGACCAAAATCTGTTTGTTTATAAAATTCATAGCAAGGAAATCCATCATGTTTACCTTCAATATCAACAGTACCGTCTTTTTTGACATGCACAGTTAAAAGATAGTCAACAGCAGGTGCATTTATATTTAATGGATTGCTAGCACTTGCACTCATTTGAAACTTGACGTCATTAGAACTCCATTCAATATCAGTGCATACAATACGTTCTGTACTAGCTTTTCCTGTTCTTTTATGAACGGAACCATCTGGAGTTGTAACTCTTTCCGTTGTTATACCCGTATTTCCATATGTGAAAATTTCTTTTTTGTGAAAATCTACAACTACTTCTTGTTCAACTCTAGAACGCATAGCATTTACAGCATAAGGGGTAAATTCACGTGAGTCACCTTCGAACTCGATTAAGTCTCCCGTTTGATTAGATCCAGTCCAACCAATTGAAACCCAAGACATTGGGATAAATACACTTGCTCTAATTTTAACAATATTAGCCATGATAAACACCTCTGTAATTTTATTTTTAAGTAATACAAAACATTGAACCACCCAGCAAAACAGGTCACAATTTCTTTAGAACAATCAATTCTTTTTCCTTTCATACCTGCTGCTTGTTAAGTGTGATACTCTTCTTATTTATATTTAAATTGTCTTTTTAAAACTGTATTCCATCTCTCCAGCTAGCGCTTTTGGAGTGTCACCAGTTTCTCTGTAGTCATGTGTATAGATTAATTCAAATGGACCAAAATCTGTTTGCTTATAAAATTCATAGCAAGGGAACCCATCATGCTTACCTTCAATATGCAAAGCTCCACTTTTGCTAACACGTATAGTTAATAAATAATCAGCTGCAGGTGCTGCTGCATCTAAAGGGTTGCTGGCACTGGCCTTCATTTCAAAAGAAACCTCATCAGCGCTCCACACAACATTCGTACATACAATGTTTTCTGTACCCGTTTTTCCTTTTTGATGCTCAATAGAACCATCCAGATTTGTAATTTTTACAGTTGTAATACAAGCATCTGCAAATGTGAAAATTTCTTTTTTATAAAAATCAATAATCACTTCTTGCTCTAATCTTGAGCGCATTGTGTTTACGGCGTATGGTGTAAATTCACGTGCATCACCAGTATATTCTAAGATCCTTCCTGTTGCAGAATCCTTAATAGGTTCTAAGCAGGCATACGGAGCAAATACACTTCCTCTAATTTTTACGATATTAGCCATGAGAAACCTCCATAATGTATTAATTTTATTTCGGTGAATCCTATTTCTTTTATATTTTAAATATAGTCAATAGAGTTGACTACAATCCGTATAGTACAATAGGATTTGAATTTAGTCAACTGTATTGACTTCATTTGAGAAGGTTTTATATATGAATCATCAAATACTGAGTGAATTCAATCTTATATTACTTTTGCCATTATTCATTCTCACCTTTCTGTTTTTAATAGGATAGAAAATAAACCGACATAACCGGAAATAAAATAACTAAGTTACAAATAGTAACTTCAATGATTAATTTAGTCATTATTTTTGTGTTGTATTTATATTCTCTTTTCTAAAAAAACGTCTATATAGGTTTGTATTTTTAAAATTATTTCTATTAATTTTTTGATGTGAGTAAAAAATAAATCCCTTATTTTATATGATTTTAAGGTGTGTTTATATAATTAGGAAACTATTTATTTACTAGCCAATAAAAAATAATCAGAAGTGAAATAAAATAGTAAAAATAGTTGACTATTTTATTTTCCTTGGTTACTATTAGTGACATAAAGTGTTTCGGGTTACTTTTAGTAACCTATATTAACGCAAGCAAATAAGACACTTTACAAACTACAAAACATCAAGGAAGAAGGAATAATCACATGAATACATTTAATCTTTCCAATGACGGATCTATTCAAACAAATTTGAAAGGGAAAAATCTTCTTGCTCAACCTTTCTTAAATAAAGGATTAGCATTCACAAATAAAGAGCGTAAAGATCTTGGCTTAGAAGGGATATTACCCCCAACAGTTTTATCGTTAGAAGAACAAGTTAAACGTGCTTATTTACAATTTAAAGAACAACCTAATAACTTACGCAAAAATGTTTGGTTAAACGATTTATCTAATCGCAATACCGTATTATTCTATCGATTGCTAACAAATCATCTTAGTGAAATGTTACCTATCATTTACACTCCGACTGTTGGACAAGCCATTCAAGAGTATAGTCATGAATATCATCGTCCAGACGGTGTTTATCTTTCTATTAATGATATGGATGGAATTGAAAAAGCATTTGCAAATAGTGGATTTAAAGCAGAGGATATTGATTTAATTGTAGCTACAGATTCTGAAAGTATTCTTGGTATTGGTGATTGGGGAGCAAATGGAATTAATATTTCTGTTGGTAAATCGGCTGTTTACACAGCAGCTGCTGGTATCGATCCCAGTCGTGTGTTGCCTGTTGTATTAGATGTAGGGACAAGCAACGAAGAGTTGTTACAAGATCCTTTTTATATTGGAAATCGACATGAACGAGTTCGAGGCGAAAAATACGACGAATTTATTGATGCATACGTTGAAAAAGCATTAGAAATGTTCCCAAATGCTTTATTACATTGGGAAGACTTCGGTAATGTCAATGCTCGCAACATTATTGAGAAATACGGAGATAAGATTTTAACATTTAACGATGACATTGAAGGTACTGGAGCTATTACATTAGCAGCTATCCTTTCTGCTGTTCAAGTTACTGATGTCCCATTACGAGAGCATCGAGTAGTGGTATTTGGACCAGGAGCTGCAGGGATTGGTAATGCTGATCAAATTCATGATGCGATGGTGTTTGATGGTCTTTCGAAAGAAGAAGCATATAGTAGATTTTGGGCTGTTGATTACCGAGGACTTTTAACAGACGATATGGATGGTATTTTAAACTTCCAAAAACCTTACTTACAAAAATCGGAAGAAGTAAAAGGTTGGGCGCGTGATGAATCCGGTAAAATAACTCTTCTAGAAGTGATTAAACAAGTAAAACCTACTATTCTGATTGGAACATCAGGTGTAAAGGGAGCCTTCTCAGAAGAAATCGTAAAAGAAATGGCCAAACATGTGGAACACCCAGTCATTATGCCAATGTCAAACCCAACGCCATTAGCAGAGGCAACTCCGCAAGATTTACTTACTTGGACAGATGGAAAAGCACTAATTGCAACCGGAAGTCCATTTGAGCCCGTTTCTTATAAAGGTACAGTATACGAAATTGGTCAATCTAACAATGCATTTGTATTCCCTGGTTTAGGACTTGGTGCGATTGTCGTAAAAGCGAAAGTGATTACAAGTGGTATGTTTACTGCTGTTGCAAATGCTGTAACTGATATGACTGATAGTCGTAAAGCTGGTGCTTCATTACTTCCAAGTACAAAGGACTTGCGTTCTGTTTCTATAGCAGTAGCAATTAAAGTTGCAAAAGCAGCTATTCAAGATGGTGTGGCTCAACATGTTCCAGAAGATGTTGAACAAGCTGTAAAAGATGCTATGTGGCATCCAACTTATAAATCAATCAAATCTAGTGAAAATTCGGAGATAACTATGTAGGTTTAAATGAATGCCTATCACCTTGATAGGCATTGGTATTTACCGGAAATTATTCACTTTGAAGTTAAATCGTAATTTAGATATATATATTATGGAGGATTTTAAAATGGAAACTAGTCAAATCTTTATTATTCTAACACCTATTTTCTTTACCATCCTATTAGGATATTTAGCCGGATATTTTAAAAAATTTGATGCGACGACATCAAAAGGATTAAATACATTAGTAACTAAATTTGCATTACCAGCCCATCTGTTTGTGGGGATTACAACAACCCCTAAGCAAACATTAATTGAAAAATGGCCATTTTTACTTGCCTTAGTTATTGGTATTGTAGGCTTTTATATTGTTTTCCTATTAATTGCTAAATACGTATTTAAGTTTTCATTAACAAAAGCATCCATGTTTTCTTTAAACTCCGCCCAACCAACTTTTGCATTTATGGGGACTCCGGTTTTAGGGAGTTTGTTTGGAGCAAGTGTGGCTGCGCTTCCAATTGCCATTACAGGAATCGTTGTGAATGCCATACTAGATCCATTAGCTACTATTATTGGTGCAGTGGGTCAACGTCAGAATGAAGAGACTGACGAGAAAGAAGGTCTTTTGAAAGTAACTGTTAAATCAATTTTACATGGTCTTTCAGAGCCGCTAGCATGTGTTCCTTTAATTGGGGTTATTCTTGTGCTATGCGGGTTCCAGTCACCACATTTATTAGAGAAGAGTTTAGAGCAAATTGGTGGCATTACATCAGGTGCAGCGTTATTTGCTGTTGGGGTCACAATCGGAATTCGTAAAGTTCAATTTAGCCCAACTGCATTTGGGATTTCACTTCTTAAAGTAATCGTTCAACCACTTATCATGCTTGGAATTGCACATGCAATAGGATTATCTTCAGATGACGTAACAAAGTTAGTTTTATTAGTAGCATTCCCAGGATCTTCAGTAGCTGCTATGATTTCGTTGAAATTTGACAGTCTAGCAAGTGAGACAGCCTCTTCCTTTTTTATTAGTGCGCTTATGTCTCTTGTTACCCTGCCCTTCTTGATTTCTTGGTTGATGTAAATAAAGTTACTGTCAATCAATTGAGGTTGTAAAGTCTTTAAAATTCCCTTCAGACGTTTGAAGGGTACCCTATAAAATGGAAAGTTTAATAAAAAGGCCCTAAAAAATCAAGCGCTTAAGAGATGGTTTCGGTATTCTACCGGGGCCATCTCTTTTAGTGTCCGCTGATAACGGTTATAATTATAGTCCTAAAATGATTCGAGTAAACAACTGAAAATTATTTTGGTGGATTAAGTTGATGTACACAATACTATAGAGCTAGATAATATTGTGGGATGAATTAGATACAAGGTAAGTGAAGAAAAGCCTAGGAGAGTTTTTATTAAACACAGTATTGTTACTATAATAAATATAATTAGCAATACTGTGTTTTTAGATTGAAATATTTAAAAATATTTAGCAACTTCTTTAGCTCTAATAATAGCTTTTCCCTTAATTTCTTCAGCCTTTTCTGGAAATTTGTTATGTCCTTCGACAAATATTCCTTCAAAGAAAGAGGTTCCAAAGAATTCCATCATAACCTCTAAATACCGATGCCCCATCTCTTTATGTGCTTCTGGTCCTTCAGAATAAATATCGCCACGCGCTTGAATGTGCAATGCTTTTTTACCTGTTAATAATCCTACCGAGCCTTCTTTTGTATACTTAAATGTTTTTCCTGATACAGCCACAGCGTCAAGATATGTTTTTAAAATGGCTGGAATAGAGAAATTCCACATTGGAGTGACAAATACATACTTGTCAGCTAATACAAATTGACCGCCTAATTCAGCTAGACGTCCTACTTTTGATATTTCAATAGGTGCCAATTCATGTAAAGGAATGCCAGATCTCAATTTCTCCCACCCATTAAATACATCAGTATCAAGATATGGAATATCAGCTTTGTATAAATCAAGATGAACGACTTCATCATTAGGGTTTAGTTCTTTATAGGATTCAATAAATTCTTTTCCAACTGCCATACTATATGATTGAGTATCGTCAAATGGATGCGCTGTAATATAAAGAAGATTTGCCATTTGTTTCTTCCTGCCTTTCTAAAATGAGGTCAGTTATAACTTTAATATGAAACAGTGTAATTTTTTTAATACGAATTGTCTACTTATTGACCATATTTTTTAGGAAATTGCACGTCGTCTTTTTTATATTTGTTTGATTTATGTATTCGGGAGGATCTTTTTATTTACTCTTTCATCCAACTTTCAGCCCATTGACTAATTGGTCCAAGAATTTTTCCTAATTCTGTTCCTTTTTTGGTTAGTAAATACTCTATTCGTACAGGGCGTTCCGTGATCACATGTCGCACTACTATATTGTTATCCTCAAGTTCTTTCATTCTTTCTGTAAGCATTCGTTTACTTAAATCTGGAATCATTGAATGAATTTCACTAAAACGTTTAGGACCACTCATTAGTACATAAATAATTAATCCTGTCCATCTTTTTCCTATTAATTCAAAGCCTTTTTCTATTTTAGGTCCTATATCTTGTTGTTCATCCATTTCTCATACCTCCGTATAGATGATTTGTAATCTTTTATTCCCGTGTATTTATTGTAGTCACATAAATTATATCAAATAATTCCTTTATTTTAGTGGGAAATTATAATTAATTGGATATTTAAAGTAACCTGTATATTTTTGTGATGAGGAAAAAATTTTGGGGAAATCGATATTTTTATCAGGTTATTTCTTATTAATATTTAATTTTATTGAGTTTTTATGTGAGTAAATATTTCTTGACGTACAATTATCTTAAGGGTATCGCGGTTACATAAAACAATCCAACTTACTAAAGGTTACCTTGTGTATTACTGTTGTTAAGTTTTTGGATATTTGAGTCCTATTACTGTTTATAAAAGAAATTTTATTATATAAGTCATAAAGAAGGTTCTTTTAGTTTCTATAGTGGGTTAATTTCATGAATGTTGTATTCATTTAAGTTGAAACGCATGTTCATTTCTATGAGAATATTTTTTTTAGATTGATGAGAGGTTTTTTTGTTTGTATATATGTGTACTTATTATGTTAAAATTTTAGAATTGCAGAATGGAGAAAAGGCTAAAAGATACGGAAGTAAAGGAAACTTATTGAGAGTTTTATTATTTCCGGTTTAAAAATAATGTGTTGGTTTAATTGAGTCATATTTCTTTCAAAACAAAAATAACATAGTTAACTTGATTGATTATGTTGTTTGTAGTAAAATGGAATCCAAATAAAGTCAATCTGATTGACTTTATTTGAGGAGGTTGTATGTATGAATCATCAAGTATTTAGTGAATTAGATCTTACATCACTTTTGTCATTATCCTTTAGTACATCGATTAATGAACTACATGACAGATTGAGTGCATTGGGATTTGGAGATATTAGGCCTATGCATGGTTTTATGTTTAAATACATCACTCCTAATGGAGCAACAGGTATAGAACTAGCCGAATATTTAGGAATTACAAAGCAAGCTGTAAGTAAAATGGTGGATTATCTTGAGAAAAGTGGTTATGTAATGCGTAAAACTCATCCCACCGATAAGAGAGGGAAAATTATTGTTTTGACTGAACGAGGTTGGTTAGTAGTGCAAGCAAAAGAGAAGATACTAACTGAGATTGAGCAACGTTGGATTGAAAACATAGGTGCTGAACGAATGCAAATGCTCAAGGAAGATTTAACAAAATTAGTTTATGAAGCAAATGAAGGTAATTTACCATTGAAGTTTAGACCCGTCTGGTAAATATAGATTGCCTCAAGATCTTAACTTGATGTATGCCCATCAAGTTAAGATCTCATATTACCCCATTGCCATCAAGCTAAGAAAAGCAAATATCTAAAAACAAAAAAACGAACTCAATTCTCATAGACAACTAACTGGGAAGAGATAAAATTTTTGTTTTAAGGGAAATCAAAATATTAGCTTGATGGATATGTATGGTGACCCCTAATAGCTGCTATATCAACACCCCAATGATCAACTAGAGACATGAATTGCAATATGCCAGCTCGCCCAAAGAATTGGAGTAATATTGCTGGCCATGTCCCTAATTACATTTCCCAACTCTGTAAAAAGTTTTTTATCTACTTTTTAGCTTCATCACTCATTTCAGTGATATGAGTCCAATATTTCATTGTAATGGGATTGTATTCTACCCTAACTGTGACATTCTTTTGAGCATCTGTATTTACATATCCTTCAATCGTTAGGGCATGAATCGCATTTGATGGTCTATTTTCTTTTTTATAGGAACTCGTATGCTTGTCAAAGGCTTTTTCAACAATTGTTAAATCGAAGTTATACTCATTTTTCATATACTGAATCGCTTTCAATTCAGAAATATTACGGATATTCATTTCTTCCTCTGGTGTAAGAGCCAACTGCTTTTCTAATTCTACGGCATGTTGGTTATCTTTAGATAGATTTAGAGCTCTTGTATTTTCTTCCGAATTATAATCTACCAGCCACTTTTTATCTTTGTAGTACGCTTCGACAGAGGATTTGCATGAAAATCCGCTCTTTCCTTCATTTTGTGCATCACAGCTAACTAACTGAAAATGAATATTTATTTTGGAATATTCCGGACTTCCTGTACCTTCATTCGCTTGCACCCTACTTTCCTTTGTCACATATGTAATCTTTATAGGACCATTAGTTTTTTCAACCTCATGTTTTACTTTTTCTTCAATACGTTGTTCCTGAACCTGTTTCGCGAAAATGTAATTCTCCTCATAAAAATGATACATTGCTAAAGGTACAAATAAAGCAATCCCTAAAACGATACAAGAAAGTGCATAATAAGCCAACATTCGCTCTGTAGTATATATACGGAAACAGGCAAGCACAACACGAATATATACTAAAGGCAAAGCGATATAAAAAATAGGTACTGAAAAGTAAAATGTAAAGGCTGTAATTAGAAAAATCCCCCCGAGTAACTCGATATATCGCGGAATACCTATACTGTATGCTGCTAAAATCAAAAACCAAATGTAACTTGTTGATACAAGAAAAGCAATTCTATAATACTTCTTACTTTTTATGTTTTTCTCTTCCATTTCCCCACCATCTTTGCAAAATTAAAACTATACTTTCGGTTACAACTTAAAACAAACGCTTACTTACATTAGGTTTCTCAAATGAGTGTAAGTAATACAAGAACCAAACTTGATTCGTACGATCCTTACGTTATTTGAATTACGAATTAGATTTAGATCTCGACATGATTCCTCTTTTAGTAATAACATAATTCTCTGGTAAGCAATTTATGCCTGGATGATTTTCGCAACGTGAAAAAAGCTCTTTTAAATCTCGTTGAAAATCACTACGTGGACGCTTTGGTTCTGCAATTCCCCATTTATTCATGCACTCTAGAATCAAAGATTGAGTCTCCGGGTATATCTTTGCAGTTTCAAGAAGACAGCCAACTGCCACTGAGCGGGTAGGTTCCTCGTATGTTTTCTTCAGTTTACCTACACAGCTTGTAGTCATCTGCCAAAGCCATACGTGGTAAGTTTGATTACTATCACGGATAGGTGTATCAAAGAATCCCCTTCGAATGCATGCCCATAAAGCTAGTATACTATTATTAGTGAGAGTAGATGATTCGTGGTTATTAACATTTATGACAAGTGAACTTATACGATTGGATATATTAATGCCTCTTTCAGCCAATCTCCTCCATATACTACAAATGAACTCATTTGTCGGTATATCTTGTCTATAATAATCCGATAACATCAGCTCTACTACTTCCGGTGGCAACGAAACGTTTAACGAAATTAATTCATCCAACATTACAGCTGCCCAGTACTGAACATATCGTTCAGAATCTAACTTATCTCGTTCCTTCTTGTCAATATACAATAATCGTGCGATTTTCGTAACGTATGGTTGTAGATCAGCGTCCCTACTCAGACTTTCATAAGCCACTTCTAACAAATCAGCAATTAATTCAGGATTGTTCATTTGAGTGTAAACACCCTTATCATGCTTGTCATGACATAAGCTATCAATATAGCTAACTATCCAATTTGCAGCTTTCGACGTTTCACCAGATGACAGTATAAAATCAGCAAGGCTACTCTTCATACTTTGGCGTTGTATAGATTCCCCAGAAACAAATTGCTGTAACTTATCCAAAATAATATCATCTTTTAACATATCGAATACAAATCCCCCTTCGTTGACCAGTAAAATTAGTTTTTTCAGATACTAAACTTATCGCTAGTCTCTCCATCTCTACACATTTTACCTTATTTTAGTAATTATTGATGGAACTTTTAAAAATGATTATACGCATAATCAGCAGCTTTAAATGCAGCTCCCTTATCTTTATATCTTAAATATACAAAGTTAGAGTAATCTGTATTGTGATTGACATCGTTTTCGTGGTTATGGATGAATTCCCAGTTTGATAAAGTCATTCTTTTAATAGCTGGTTTGGCTGTTGTACCAGGCGCATGTACTAATATATATTCTCCTTTGTGCACCTAGCCATCTGGTATATTCCAAGATGAGGTAACTGTTCCCGCACGTGCTACGCCTTGCTTTGGATCCTTTTCTTCTTCTGTAGGCATAGCCTCAAATGTATCATCATTAGTACACGTATAGAAGTACGTAGTGTTGACCCAGCTACAGTAGACCGCAGCATCTATGTAATGACATAAGAAGAGCGTGAAGAAGCGGGTATCATTGACTTACCAGCAACATTAGCGCAAGCATTCGCTACATTACAATCGAATGAAGTCATATGCGGTGCACTAGGAGACCATTTATTTGAGCAATTCATCGAAGCAAAAGAAATTGAGTGAGATAGCTTCCGCACACAAGTATACCAATGGAAACGCGATCAATATATGTCTCCTTACTAAGAGAAAAAAACCTTGATACCAGCTGTATCAAGGTTTTTTGTTTTCACTTCTCATAATTTTATTATTCAATCTAAGACTTACTTTATTCTTCTATGTCTCTTATGCCATTTATTGTCATACCAAATTGCTCGAAACCATATAATACACCATTTAAAGCCGTATCACCCTTTTCTACATCTCCTTCGTCTAGAGCTGTAAACAAGTCGCCTAATGCCCGTAGGAATGTCTTATTAGCATCTATAAATTCAATTTTAAAATAACTGTACTTTTCAGGCGGTTTAAGGCCTACTAACTTCTCTGCCTCTCCTTTCACTATATTAAACTGTGCCTTTAATTCATCTTTATTAGTTCGTAGAGTTTCATCTTTTTCAACTATTGGTTTCGTAGCTTTTACTGCAGCTATGAATTTATTAGCCTGTATTTCTACTTTTTCTTGATACTCTTTCATACTGTTAGGTTTCGTAGCATCAGACACCTTGTCTTTCTCTTTACTAACTTCTTCTTTCTTCTCTACCTGAACTTCCTTTTTACTTGTTTCTTCCTTCTTTGTTTCCGCTTCTTTTTGTTTCTCTAACTTGTCTTTTTCTTCGTGTATTTTATCTACGTCTTTAATTACAGTAGCTATTGGGTCCTTATTTGTTGTTCCAGACTCGCTATCACTTGCTGAAGAGTCATTATTTGTTCTTTTATCTTTATCTTTTTCTTTTTCCTTCTCCTTCTCCTTCTCTGTTTCCTTATAGTCTGCTACTTTTACACTATCCTCTTTTTTCTCTTCCGCTATGTCCTTACTTGCACAACCTACACCACTCATCAACATTACTGGCAGTGCAACTTCTAATAACTTACGCTTCATTGTAATTTACCCCTTTGTTTCGTGATTGTTGTTTCTTTTCTTCCAACTCTTTCTTTTTTGTTTCGCAATCATTTCATCTACGAAAATCGTTTTTAACCTTGAGACTTTTCCTATAGAGAAGTAGCATCTATCATAATGTATACTTCTTTTTAAAAGTATTGTAATTTATTAACATATGAAACCATATCATAAATTACGTAAATAAGATATACAAATTTTCATCTTTAAGAGGGACCTTGCCATGTTACAAATAAAAAGGATCCGATATGAATATCAGATCCTTTTTCACTATATATAATTATTTCACTGCCTCTTTTAATTCTTTTCCAGCTTTAAATGCAGGCGCCTTAGAAGCAGCAATTTGCATTTCTTCACCTGTTTGCGGGTTACGCCCTGTTCGTGCAGATCTTTCACGTACCTCAAATGTACCAAATCCAAGAATCTGTACTTTCTCTTCATTTGCAAGAGTATTTGTTATTGCGTCTAATACAGCTTGTGTCGCTGTAGCAGCATCCTTTTGTGTAAGTTCTGCTTTATCTGCTACTACTTTTATTAATTCTGTTTTATTCATTTTCTGCACCTCTTTATATGTAATTAGGGACTATTATAACGTGCCTATACTCATGGTGCAATAAATAACAGGTTGTACTGATATGCCTCACAAGTGTAATCGTCTATTTTCAATATTTTAAGATGACAATCGTTATAACTCCTCCTTATTGTAAATCCTAAAATATTTATTGTTTATATTATTTCATTGTTATATAATACTAAATGTCTTTACTTATATGCGATTACGATATATCATAATTAGAAAAAGGGATCTTTCGGGATTCCTTTTTTCTATTAAAAATAAAAAAGCAGCAGGTTGGCTCTCCAGACATATTCCTACACCTCACGGTAATTCCTTTAAATCATTTTATTAAATCCTATTATTACAAATCTGTTTATCTGCATGTAAAATTATAAATAATCTCTAATATTTTGAATCGAGGTGACAATCTTGAGAAGTTTTAGTTCATTATTAATCTCTACTATCTGTTCAGTACTCCTTATAATTTGGAATGCCTATTCCTTCTATGACGGATTCACAATGGGCCGCACATACTATTGGATTAATGGCATTGCAACTGTTATCTTCCTTCTATTTTTCTTTCTAAACATGCGAGATATCAACAAGAAAAACTATAGAACTTCAGAATAATAGGAGTTGATACATATGTGGAAAAAAATCAAAAATTATAGATGGAGCTTAAATGATTTAAAGTTCATGCTATGGTTGTTCGGTATAACTTGTTTTATATACAGCTACAATTTCATTACAGGATTAGCCTTTTCTCCCAAATTCCAAATCTATGATTTAGGTGGTGCTATAGCTACATTCGCCGCATTTATGGATTCTAAAAATAGGATTAAAAATAAAATTTATAAGACAGCTTAAAAAGGGATCTATCGGGATTCCTTTTTTCTATGCAAAATAAAAAAACATCCTAATTAGATGCTCTTCGCTCTTCGCTTATCCCTTAATACAATTCTACTGTTAAAATAGCCACACCAAATCCAATACATATAACCCCTATTAATATGAAGAGAAATCGAAAACCCCATAAATCACTAATTATATCTACAATGCGTACCAGCACTATAATTATAAAATCTTTAATTCCACAATCATTTTCTTTTGCTTTTCTGACTCCATCAATTATAGTTAGGCAAACAATCAAAATACCTAAACCGATTAGCATAAAACCCAATACAAGTATTCATATATCTTCTTTTTTCTTTATATTACCATAAAAGGATATAAAGTGTCAGAGTTGCCTCTTTACAAAATAAAAAAGAAGTGGGTTCGCTACTTTAATTCTTTAGCCTTAGCATAAATAGTAGTGCGTGGGACACCTGTCATCTTTGAGGTATCATTGACACCCAAACTATTTACTAATCTGTTGAAAAATAAGTTCATAGCCTGTTTTACGTGTTTTTCATCTTGACCACGCCCCATATTGTTCCCTTGCGCCTACGCTCTTCCTCTGCCCTCTGTTGTTCTTTCATTAATCCAGTTAGCAATAGCACTTAGCATTGTAAACACGAGCTTTCCAGAAGGTGTAGAAAAGTTGAGTTGATCCTTTATAAATACAACTTATATATCTCATTCTTTTAATTCTTTTACAATTTTTTGCAAATCAAATGTAGAACGTGCTAATCGATCTGCCTTGTACACAACCAATTTATCACCTGAACGCAAATATTCTAACACTTTCTTTAATTCTTAACGATGACTTTTCGCCCCACTCTGCTTTTCAGTGAATATTTTTTTACAACCTTATGTTTTTAGTTTTTCACTTTGCAATCCTAGGTCTTGTTCTCTTGTACTAACTCGTACGTGTCCTACCACTTCCATAAAATCATCCACTTCATACTGTCTAAAAGTTATAAGTGTTTTATACATTTCATTTCAAACTAACTTTTAGATGGTTTCAAGATATGTTTTCGATTAATTTCACATCACTTTTAAATATTGTCTAGAAGTATCAACTTTTAGACAGGTACGCAGGACAATTATTTTCGTTCGTTGTGTTCGTTTGTTTTGTTAGTTCTTAAATCGAATTGCAACTACATTCTTCATATTTAATAAGTATAAATTTAAAAAACTCCTAAACAAAAAAAGAGTGCTGTGAAGAAACGCACTCTTTCAAAGGACTTTACCAATCCTTACGTTTATCACAATCACAGTCATGATTACGTCTACGACGACATTCATCACAATCACAGTCGCGATTACGTCTACAACGACGGCCATCACAATCTCTATGTCTGCGTCTGCAGAACATTAAATCATCCCAAAATCTATTACAATCTCTGCAATGTCTGAAATTACAATTACATCCCATAAATATGATTACCTCCTCTTAACAATAGAATTCCTCATATTCTATGCTAAAAAACAAAAACAGCTTGTTTACTAGTCTACTTTCTGCATTTTAAAGTAATAATATTATTATCTAATCTTTAAGTCACAAATCTATTTCACTCCTTATCTTTCCTTAAGAACAAACAAGACGCCACCCAAATCACGGTAGCGCCTACAATAATTCCTATACACTTAATCAACTTATTTATCCTCACATTATTTATTCCGTTGCTTCCATACCCCATTCTCTTTACGATAAGTATTCTTTCCATTCATAAATCCAGCTGTATTACCAGGAATACTATATTTCTTTTTTTTAGTCTTCTTCTTCATCCTCTTTTCTTCTTGAACAGCTTGCAAATCCACCTTCCATTGTTTCAACAAATCCTTTTTACGTCGCATTGAACTTGTACCCCTTGGTTTAAATGTGAATCAAATAATTAGATTCTCTCTATTTATATATTCATTTAAACCCAATGTCCATTTTATTCAAAATAAAAGAGCACCCCTAATTGGTAGGTGCTCTGATATATAAAGTGGTTTCCATCTACACATTCCAATATATGCTCGTCCATCTCGAAAGATGCAAACAAAAAAGCACCTAATTAAGATGCCTTTTCGAAACGTGTTAACTCGAGTAGCGAACACAATGAATCTTTCTCGGTGTCACTTCTATCTTATGTTCAAGATTCTTAAATATGCCTAATCGTTAATGTGTAATTTCTATATAACAAAGAAAAAAGCACCCGTTATGGATGCTTAATATTCTACATTTAGTATTTCAATAATTTCTTCCGTTGTTAGGTCATCAGGTCTGCCAAATTCATTTCTGTTTAATATTTCATTTCTTTTGGCTATCATGGCTGTTAATTTCTGCATACTTGGGCCTAACCCGTGAGAATTATAATCTTCTATTTTACCAGATTCTATCAACTCTTTTATTTGCTCATACCTTCCAAGCGCTTAACTAAAAACTTATAAAAACTGAGGTATTTACATTCGAATTCATCGTTCAAATTATTTTCACTGGTATCATTAAAAACTTTTACCGCCAAAACACTAGGATAGCTTACATAAATTATAAATTTTGTCAAAATTTATAATTTATTTTCGGAATCTACAAAATATTACATTTTCCTTATTTTTTATTGGTATAATCAGACTGTCTATCATAGTTAATAGAAAACCTGATAGACGATTACTAATAGAATGGGAGATGTATTTATGTTAAAAAAATTAGCTATCGGAACATTAGCTATAGGAATTTTATTGCCTGGAAGCTTGACACATGCCACGTCGCCTCAACAAGTGCATAACTCCTTAGAAATTAAACCACTAGTACAAACGTCATTACTCTCAGAACAATATTTTTATAGTTTCTCAAGTTTATCTGATCCTAGACAATTCGGTTACATCTATGTGAATAATGCAGGACATATCACTTTTAATGTTGATCAAAAGACAGTTGATGGTAAAAGAATAACGTTCGCCTTCTTAAAAATGGAACCAGATGGTTCTTCTACTATCTTCGGTTCTGGTACATTTAAAGGTACTGGCTCATTTACTTTTACAACTAATAAGCCAGCTCCTGTAGGAACTTATATGCTGTATGTAAAAAAGGTGGACTCTATACGTTCCTCTGATTCATCAGGAACTATCACATTTACCACACCTTGATAGCCCTACACTTCTCTAAAATAGAAATCCTTTGACGAAGCCGTCAAGGGATTTCTATTTTCTCCCCCCCAATAATTCTCTTATTCTATAAAATAGCGTTTTTGTTTAAAATAATATCTTTAAATCAATTGGACACATTTACCGGTTTGTTTACCACAACATTCACGTTAAAATCCCTTGTGAGTATGGCATAACTCAACCTTTTGAAGCCCTGTAACATTTCCTGCGGGGCTCTTTTTTTATTTAAATTAACGCTTTTGTTCACTTCTATAGCTTGCTATTCCTCATAGTTGTGTTTTTCTTCTAGGACTTCTATAAATTTAAAATGTCCATCGAGATAACAATCATTGATATAACCCCAAAAATATATTTCATTAACTTCACTTAAAGTACAATATTCATTTTTTCATTCACCCTAGTTCATAACATGTTCTTTTCCTCTGATAAAATAATGATTAGGTGCCCCATACGCATTTTATCCACTGGAAATAATACCTTTTACGTACTTACGTATTAGAAACTTTATTTCTGTTTCTTCTGCAATAGCAATTTTGTTCACTTTTTCGATACATTTATGAAACATTCACATGTTATCTTCAATACGTTCAATCCTTTTTATAAAACCGTGTGAGAATACCAAAACAAAAAGCCCTAGAGCCCTAACTCTAGGGCTTTTTGTTTTAAATAAGGATTTTATTAAAAACCTACATGTATATGTTTTTCGTTATATAATTAAATTATCAACATATAAGGAATATTAATTATTTCAGGAACAATAATGATTTTGTTATACATTTGTTTCGGATTGAGTGCAGTTTTTAGCTTAATAAAGGAATTGAAAAAACCACAGAAAAACCAGTTCTTGATTTTAGTTGATTCTCTAATTTTGCTAGGAGCTTTTTTCCTAGTAGGGAGTATCTTCATCTAAATCACATAACGAGAACTCCCTTAGGGAGCAAAGCAGCCTAGCAAAAGCTAACTGCTTTTTTATTAAATTAACTATTTTATGAAGCTTTTAAGTATCCAATTTCCCTTGCATATTCACGCATTTTTTCCATACCTTCTTCTGACCAACCCCAATGAGTACAGTGCAATCCACCATAACCATTTCTACCGTTCGAGTTATCATTACCAAAAATAAAGTCCGTGAAATCTCTGATTAATCCCCACATTGTTCCGCTACCAGAGAAATTATGTTCTTGCTTCTTATTCATGTAAGAACTTCTTGTCATACGCATCGGAACATTCGTACCGTGATCAATGAACCATAGATTTCTACCATCATGCTCAAAACGTGCCGTTCTATCTTTGTAACGAAAGAACTCTCTCTCATGATCTGCAAGATACTTAATGATTGAATTCACGATTTCAATTCTTTTTTGCTTATCCATTTCCCATTCCCCTTTACGAATAATTTTTTTTACATTACACATACTATCCTCTAAGCCGAATTCCCACGGCGGTACTCTTTTGAAACGGGGCTCACTCCTCCGGACTGTTTAGGATCATGGCAGGTAACTTAGTCAATTACCTGCCATTTTCTATTCAAATAACGCTTTTGTTCATTTAAAAATAATTAACTATTATTTGAAAAATCGGAAACAATTATCTGGTGTTTTTTCTGAATACTCGTGATATTATTTTGTTGCTGGTGTTCATCAACCCGAGCATTCAGTAACACCATCCACAGGCTCTACTCTCATCATTCCCTTTTGAGAGTAGGGCTTCTATTTATAGAACTGTACTTAACACTCTGTTTATATTTCTACAAAATTCAAATTTGCTCTTACTTTACCCCTGTTGATCCAAACTTCAATTTCTTTCTAAGCATAAATACACTTGCATTCTCATATAAAAATCCATATATCATTAATATTTGTTTATTCCCTCCGTAATGTAGGGAATAAGTATATTTAGATCGTTTATCTTTTTTTTAATTTGTTGGCTTTCAAATCGCATTCGTTAACTAATACATCTCTTATATCTGATAGCATTAGTTCATTACCTGTAACACTAAATACTTTCTGTGGTGTTATTTTTTCAGAAGGGAGAATTTCTCCAATCGAGCCATCACCATCAAAATACCCTCATATAAAATGTCGTATCATTTCTTTATCTAAGCATTGTGGAATCCTAACTGTGGATTGTTTTCTTTTTACAATTCCATATTCGGCTAACATTTCACAAACATGCTTATCCATTATTCTTAATCCTCTTGCATAAAATTTTTTACCGTTTTTAGTAACCCCTTCCCTCTTATGGAGTGAAGCACTATAATTTAGATGATTTTTTAGCATTTCTAACATATCTGCATCTTTAGCTTGCAAAACCAGATCCATCACTGCATTTTTTTTACCTTTTATAGTTCCGTCTGCTGCAATAAACCCTAACCAATAAGCCTTCTCTTCTGTATCTATATTATGGATACAGTAGATTCTGTGGGTAATGAATACTCAAAAGAACAAGCACAAGGTGTCTTTAAGATTTTAGAAGTTACACTTACTAATAATCAAAAAGACGCTATCACTGTTGATACTAACAGCTTTAAATTGGTAGATAACAAAGGTCGTGAATTCACATCTTCAGTACAAGGTCAAACATCTTTTGACTTAGCTAACGGTGGAAAAACTGACTTCTTCTTAAAACAATTAAATCCTGGTCTAACACAGACAGGGAAAATTGTATTTGATATACCAAAAGATGCTGAAGGACTTTTCTTAAAAGCTAGTGGCGGTATGACAGGTAAAGAAATTAAGTTAAAAGTAGAATAGAAAAAAAGGTACTCGAAAGAGTGCCTTTTTTCTCAATAGCCAATATTAATTAGCGTGGTAAAATAATATTTGGATTGGCATCTAATACCATATTACGTTGGTTCAAATCGTAAGAAGGCACCTTAGGTTGTCTTTTCTTTATAAAAAAGACTCCTAAAACGCCTTAAATTAGTAAACTTCAATATTACTCTTTTTTATCAATTTGTTTTAACTTAATATATTAATGTTAAGTTAAAAATTTGTTATAATTAGTAAATAATTATATTAATTAGATGGAGAGGATACAATATTATGGGTTATAAGTTTCGTAGAATTATCCAATTTTCCCCGGGTGTGAAAATTAACTTTACATACACAGGTACGGGAGGCAGCGCCATTCCACCTGAATCAAGAACAACAACTTATATACCCGGAACTGGAATCTCGTATACACCACGAATAGCTGATTCAAACAACTATTATATACAACGAGGGTTTCAAGGGCAAAACACTTCCTATCCCACTATGAATGAACAAGATTACAATACGGTAATAGCATTTGAGCAGGTAAGAGAAACCAAAACTTACATTGTTACTGCTTTTCGTAAGAAGGATAGCCAAGTAAACTCCGTGGGTAGAAAACTAATGAAACCACTTTCCATAATTGGAGGCGTTTTTGCGGGCCTATTCTTAATTATGATGCTTGTTATACCAGCTCTAATCCTGGCAGCCCTTTCTTTCCTATGTTATAAAAATATAAAAACACCATTTGCGGTTGTATGCCCAGAATGTGATGCTGAAAATTTATTCATTTTTGAGGAAGAGAAGATTGCTTGTCGTAAATGTGAGAGCACTCTTATAATCCAAAAATAAAAGGTTCTCAAATACACTTCCCAAAAATGAATTGTGGTATTGAATTTCAAGATGGCCGTTGAAGCTCATAATTGTTTCCATACCTTCTTGAAGGCTCCAGCTCTCTTTTTTATTTCCATTCGACAATATATGACAATATAAAGATAAATAATTTGTTATTATATTTATGGATTTATTTACATTAGGAGGAATGAACAACTATGTTTAAAAGATTAGCAGTATTACTTATTGGAGCTCTATTATTATTTGGTTTATCCGCTTGTGACAGCGTTA
>NZ_JAEHBO010000057.1:0-37086 GCF_016483575.1 Bacillus cereus group sp. N12 | reverse complement strand
TTCAAAGACACTGGGGAATGTCTTAAATTAGGGAGGAACAGCTTCGATACATATACTATAAAAGATAGATGTGACCCTCGTGTGAACATAGAGTGAAAGAGAGAGGGAGTTTAAAAAAGGATAGAAAGACAAAAAAATAAGACCATCGTATAAAAGATGGTCAAAGGAAGGGGACAATTTATGTCAATTTAATTAGGGATGGAAGCTATTCAAAGACACTGGGGAATGTCTTAAATTAGGGAGGAACAGCTTCGATACATATACTATAAAAGATAGATGTGACCCCCATGTGAACATAGAGTGAAAGGTATGGGGATTTGAAAAATAGTACATATAAAATTATTGTTGCAAGAGTTGTAGAGTTAAGAGAAAGATAATAGAAAGTTTTTCTGTCATAAAATGAAGTAAAGTTCGAATATAAATAAAAGTTGAAATCTATGAAAAAAAGGATTATGCTCAACTATGTTATGAGAATATAAGGTTTATCCCGCTACTTGTAGGTTCTTAAAAACCTGTATTTATGTGAGGATAGAAGCTTCACTTAATAAAGGGAGTTAGTGATATGAAAGTAACAAAAAGACAAAGTTTGTATAATCGTTTTATACAATTAAACCCACCACAAATATTAGCATTAGGTTTTTTCTGCTTAATTGTGGCCGGAGGTTTGTTATTAAAGTTACCATTCGCAACGAAAGTACATATTAGTTGGGTAGATGCTTTTTTTACAGCAACGTCGGCAGCGACTGTAACGGGTTTAGGAGTAGTAGATACTGCAAGTACGTTTACGATGTTTGGTGAAATTGTTATTATGTTTCTAATTCAAACAGGTGGTTTAGGTCTTATGACAATTGCCATTTTAATTGTTTGGGTACTAGGTAAAAAAATTGGCTTACGCCATCGATTATTAATTGGAGAAGCATTTAATCAAACAAATATAGGTGGTCTTGTAAAATTAGTAAAACGTGTCTTTATTTTTTCTATTTGTATTGAATTCATTGGAGTCATCTTTTTATCGTTTCGCTTTATTCCAGATTTTGGTTTTGGGAAAGGTTTATACTATAGTATTTTCCATGTAATTGCTTCCTATAATAATGCGGGGTTTGCTCTTTGGCCAGATAATTTAACAAGGTATGTAGGAGACCCTATTATTAATATTGGAATTTGTTCCTTAATTGTAATAGGAGGACTCGGTTTTACCGTATTAATTGATATATGGTATAGTCGTAGTTTTCGAAAATTATCACTTCACTCGAAAATAATGATTATTGGAACAGTAGCGCTAAATGTTATAGCAATGATTGTGATTTTTGTATTGGAATATAATAATGTGAAGACGTTAGGGAATTTATCTTTAAATGAAAAGTTATGGGCGTCTTTCTTTCAAGGTATTACACCTCGTACAGCTGGTTTTAATACAGTTGACTATGGAGGGATGGAAGAATCATCTATATTATTTACGATGGTTTTAATGTTTATCGGTGCAGGAAGTGTATCGACGGGTGGAGGTATTAAATTAACGACGTTTGTTATTTTAATTACATCTGTCCTTTCTTTCTTTAGAAAGAAGGAGGAAATTGTTTTATTTCAGCGTACAATTAAAATGTCGACAGTAACGAGAGCGTTAGCAATTGTCGTTGCCAGTCAAATACTTATTTTTACAGCAGTATTTGTATTAATGCTTACAGAAGACTTTAGCTTTATTCAGCTACTATTTGAGACAATTTCAGCATTTGGCACAGTTGGATTAACGATGGGGATTACTGCGAAGCTATCAGCATTTGGAAAATGTATTATTATGTTTGTTATGTTTTGTGGATTAATTGGACCGCTAACACTTGTGTTTTCTTTAGCACGCCCAGCAAAACAAAAAATAAAATATCCATCAGAAGATGTATTTACAGGATAAGGTATCTCGCATAAAGCGAGATACCTTTTTCTTTTTAAAAAAGGGAGAACAATAAACCGATAAGTGCTACACGGAATAAAATCGCGATGAGTGCAGCAATTCCACCAACAATGGCAGCGATACCACCAGTTACAGTAGCTCCGCGATTATAAGCGTAAATTCCTAGTAACACAGAAACAAGACCAAATAGTGTTGGGAAGGTGAAGAGTGATAATATAGATAAGGCAAGAGCGATAAAACCGGCAGTTGATCCAGCGGCAGACGATCTTACATCATCTTTATCTTCTTTCTTATCGTAATCATAATCAATGCGCTGTGGTGCAACTTCAGCTGCATATTCTTCTTTATAGTCACTATAATCACTATCTATTCTATCTCTTTTTTTGTAATCATCAAATTTCTCAGTCAAAGTCATGACTCCTTTCATAACAAGGTTCAATAGTAGTATGTATCTCTTTTTCTTTTTTATCCGAGGATAGGCAGGGAGTAATATCCATGTAGAAGAAAATTGTTTTTTTGAAATAGGAAAAGTTAGTATGACTTCCTCTATTTTGGAAAGTATAAAAAGGAATAATGAGGAAAGGGTGCAGTACATAATGGAACATCCAATTGAAAATTTAATGAAAACAGCGATGACAAATTTAAAAGAGATGGTAGATGTAAATACGATTGTTGGAAGTCCGGTTTCGACAGCTGACGGAAATGTAGTATTAACAGTATCTCAAGTGGCGTTTGGTTTTGGAGCTGGTGGAAGTGACTTTAAAGGGGATTTCATTACTGAAAAACATAATGGTGGACAAGGTCAGCATAAAGAGAATAAGCCAGGGCATCCATTTGGAGGCGGAAGTGGGGCTGGGGTTTCCATTAGTCCCGTTGCTTTTTTAGTAGTTGGTTCTAACGGAGTACAAGTATTGCATCTTAACAGTAGTACACATTTAATTGAAAAAGCTTTAAACACTGTACCAAGTACTGTAGATAAATTTGTGAATGGTCGTCAAAAGTGAACTTGCAATTTTTAGGAATTGTGATATATTAGAAAAAGTGCGCTTTAGGATGATCGGAATAATTGAAATGTAAATATATAATAAGATGTGTGGAATAAGGGAGAGGAATGTATGATTAATATTAAAAACTTAGTAGTTGGCTTATTTATGTTAGTAAGCGGCTTTGTTGTATATGTAATAAAAGAAAAAGCTCCATTCTAAAACAGACAAACCGTTACTGTCTGTTTTTAATTTGTAAAAAATATTGACAAGTTACTGTATTGGTGTTAAAATTTTAATTCGTGTCTCGGTTACAGCTAGTGTAAAGTAAATATCTCTTATGAATACAATACGAAAAGTTTGCGAAAGATCGGGTAATTTTATCAACAACTTTTGTGAACAAACCCTATAAATTGTATTTGTAAGCCATATATGTATACTAGTGAATCAAGGAGCGGTCATTGGAACCGTAATGATGAGAGAGAGGTAGGGCTTTCATCCAGTATATGTTACTTTCCCGTTAGGTGAATATAAAAAAGAGGACTCCTTTTTAAAAGGAGTCCTCTTTCTTTTGTGTGTTATACCATAATGAGAAATGACTTTTAAATACGGTTCTCAACTTGCTGACAAATTTCATCTGTTGTTAAACCATGAGCTGTAATTACCGATCCTTTTATTGATGTATCTGCAATCCCCATCACATTAGAATCTTGCCCAGTTACAACACAACAATCGCAGCCTTGTGCATCATTTTCTGAGTTAAGTGTAACGACTTCATGTCCTTGTTGCTGAAGAGCTTGTTGAACATCTGTTAATGAGTTTTCAACGCCAATTCTAGCCATAATTTTCACCTCCTACCATCTAGTTGCTAGTATGCTCAAGTCTATAGCATATATTTATGAAAAGATGGTAGGAAGCATATATTTGTTTAGTCGTTATAAACACCAGTAAGCATTTGACTAACGAATTGATCGTTTAATGTATCCTGTGCGGAAGAAGGATTAGATTGAATATCGATTGAAGCGATAAAATTATTATGTTCTTTGTTATTCGGTTCTACCTCTACATAATTATCGAATTTACAAAAACCTTTCGTATCCATTAGATCAAATAGTTGTAGCATTTCAACTACCTCTTGTCTCGTTCCTTTAATTTGTACACACGCCATATTTATTTCCTCCTTCATTTTGACAAATTGTTTTTTAAAAATAGGATTATGATTTCGAAATGAAAATTATGAATGTTATTTTTACACAGCACTAATTTTTTTATTTTCCCCCTTTTTCAGCAAAAGTCGTTATATATTCCCGAATTTATAAAATCGGACGTCCGTTTATTGAATACAATAGATTCGTACCTCTTAGAGAAAATCCTTCTTTTAAACAAATATTTTTTTTAGTGGAAATTGGCGAAAAAATTTTTTGACTTTTTGTAAACGTTAACAATGTTGTTAAATCAATATAATTAAAGATGTACGTACGATTAAAAATTAAAAATTTTCTAAAAATTAACTTGATTTATTTAGAAAGGAGAGTAAACTAGGAAACAATAAAAAATTCATAGAACATAGGAGGCGCTTTCCAGTGAACGAACAATGGATTTTCTTAAATGGAGAATTTGTTCCAAAAGACGAAGCAAAAGTTTCAGTATATGATCATGGCTATTTATATGGCGATGGAGTGTTTGAAGGCATTAGAGTTTATAGTGGTAATGTTTTCCGTTTGAGAGAGCATCTTGTCCGGTTATATGAATCAGCGAAATCCATCATGTTAGAAATTCCATATTCGTTAGATGAAGTAACGAATATTGTTGTTGAGACGATTCGACAAAATAAATTATCTAATGGATACATTCGCCTTGTTGTATCGAGAGGAGCAGGAAATCTTGGGTTAGATCCTGATTCTTGTAAGACACCGAATGTAGTAGTAATTGCAGAACAACTATCTTTATTCCCACAAGAATATTATGAAAAGGGGATTCCAGTTGTAACAGTTGCAACGCGCCGAAATCGACCAGATGTTTTATCACCTCAAGTAAAATCTTTAAATTATTTAAACAATATTTTAGTTCGTATTGAAGCGAAATTAGCTGGAGTACAAGAAGCACTTATGTTAAATGACCAAGGATACGTAGCTGAAGGTTCAGGAGATAACGTATTTATTGTAAAAGGAAATAAATTAATTACACCACCAAGTTCTGCTGGAGCGTTAGAAGGTATTACACGAAACGCCATTTTAGAAATCGGCGAAAAACTTGGTTATGACGTAAGAGAAGAGTTATTTACAAGGCACGATGTATATGTAGCTGATGAAGTATTTTTAACAGGAACAGCTGCTGAAGTTATTGCTGTTACGACAGTAGATGGTAGGACGATTGGTTTAGGAAAAACGGGACTACATACGAATCGTTTACTAGAAGAATTCCGTAAATTAGTTGTAGAAGATGGAGAGAAAATTTACGAAGAAAATAAAGTTGGATAATAACTCTTTATGAAATGAGAAAGCGTTGATAGGGAGGAGTAGTTGATTGTGAAGCCTCACAGAGAGTCGGTGGTTGCTGGAAACCGATGGTTCACGTCGACGAACATCGCCCTTGAGTGCTAAGCTGAAGCATTTGGTTAGGCTTAGACGGTAGCTCCGTTATTAGCTAGACTCATTTATGGGTCACTGAGGCAAGAGTATTCTTGCGAAGAAGGGTGGTACCGCGAAATCTTTCGTCCCTTCAGCACATAGCTGGAGTGTGGACGTAGGATTTTTTTTATTTATAAATTTTTTTTAAAGGGGGCTTATAAGAACAATGTCTTCAAAAACGGAAGAGAAACTGGCAACTGGTGCACAGCTATTGTTAGAAGCGCTAGAAAAGGAAGGCGTAGAAGTGATTTTCGGTTATCCGGGTGGTGCCGTTTTACCTCTTTATGATGCGCTTTATGACTGTGAAATTCCGCATATTTTAACAAGGCATGAGCAAGGGGCCATTCATGCAGCTGAAGGGTATGCCAGAATTACTGGAAATCCAGGGGTTGTAATTGCAACAAGCGGGCCTGGTGCTACAAATGTTATTACTGGTCTAGCTGATGCGATGATTGATTCATTGCCACTTGTTGTATTTACAGGGCAAGTAGCAACAACGTTAATTGGAAGTGATGCTTTCCAAGAAGCGGATATTATGGGGCTTACGATGCCAGTGACAAAACATAATTATCAAGTGCGAAAGGCCTCGGATTTACCTCGAATTATTAAAGAAGCATTTCATATCGCTAGAACAGGAAGACCAGGTCCAGTCGTAATTGATCTTCCGAAAGATATGGTAGTAGAACAAGGAGAACGATGTAGTGACGTGCAAATGGATTTACCAGGGTACAACCCTAATTATGAACCGAATCTACTCCAAATAAACAAATTATTACAAGCAATTGAGATTTCAAAAAAACCGTTAATTTTAGCTGGAGCAGGTGTATTGCATGCGAAAGCTTCGAAAGAATTAACAAGTTTTGCTCGTAAATATGAAATTCCTGTTGTGCATACGTTACTTGGTCTTGGTGGTTTTCCGCCAGATGATGGACTATTTCTAGGGATGGGAGGAATGCATGGTTCTTACACAGCCAATATGGCGCTATATGAATGCGACTTACTGATTAATATTGGTGCGAGATTTGATGATCGTCTTACTGGGAATTTAGCTTATTTTGCTAAAGAGGCGACTGTTGCACATATCGATATTGATCCAGCAGAAATCGGAAAAAATGTGCCGACTGAAATTCCTATTGTTGCAAGTGCTAAGCGAGCTTTGAAAGTATTACTTCAACCAGAAGGGAAGAAAGAAAATCATCATGAATGGCTCATTTTATTAAAGGGTAGAAAAGAAAAATATCCACTCTCTTACAAACGAAATTCTGAAAGTATTAAACCTCAATACGCAATTGATATGCTATATGAAATTACGAAAGGAGAAGCGATTGTAACAACAGACGTTGGGCAACATCAAATGTGGGCAGCGCAATATTATCCGTTGAAAAATCCAGATAAATGGGTAACTTCTGGAGGATTAGGAACGATGGGATTCGGATTTCCAGCAGCAATTGGTGCACAAATTGCAAAGCCAGAAGAACTAGTTATTGCAATTGTAGGTGACGCTGGGTTTCAAATGACTCTGCAAGAATTAAGTGTCTTAAAAGAACATTCTTTGCCTGTTAAAGTTTTTATTTTAAATAATGAAGCTTTAGGAATGGTAAGACAATGGCAAGATGAATTTTATAATCAAAGATATTCGCACTCTTTACTATCGTGCCAACCAGATTTCGTCGCTCTTGCGAATGCGTATGGCATAAAAGGAATTCGCATAGATGATCCACTTCTTGCAAAGAAGCAAATACAGCATGCGATTGAATTACAAGAGCCAGTCGTAATTGATTGCCGTGTACTTCAATCAGAAAAGGTAATGCCGATGGTTGCGCCAGGGAAAGGTGTTCACCAAATGGAGGGAGTGGAAAAAAGGTGAAGAGAATTGTTACAGCAACAGTTCGAAATCAAAGTGGTGTGTTAAACCGAATTACAGGTGTTATGACACGAAGACATTTTAATATTGAAAGTATTTCAGTAGGTCATACGGAATCATCGGACATATCGCGGATGACGATTGTTGTACACGTTGAAAATGAACAGCAAGTGGAGCAGTTAATTAAACAACTTCATAAACAAATTGATGTTTTGAAAGTATCAGATATTACAGAAGAAGCAATGATTGCTAGAGAATTGGCACTTATTAAAGTCGCAACGTCTGTAGCAAGAGCAGAATTATATAGTTTAATTGAGCCATTTCGAGCCGCTGTAATAGATGTTGGGAAGGATTCCATAGTTGTGCAAGTAACAGGTACGCAGGAGAAGGTAGAAGCGTTAATTGAATTACTTCGTCCATACGGTTTGAAAGAGATTGCTAGAACAGGTGTAACAGCATTTACGCGTAGTATGAAAAAACAAGATAAGCAAGTTATGTTAATTCAATAATCATTTAAATATAGGGGGAAATGAAAATGGCAAAGGTTTATTATGAGAAAGATGTAACGGTAAATGTATTAAAAGAAAAGAAAGTTGCGATTATCGGATACGGCTCACAAGGTCATGCGCATGCGCAAAACTTACGTGATAACGGATTTGATGTAGTAGTAGGTTTAAGAAAAGGGAAGTCTTGGGATAAAGCGAAAGAAGATGGATTTTCTGTATATACAGTAGCAGAAGCAGCGGAGCAGGCTGATTTAGTAATGATTTTATTACCTGATGAACTGCAGCCAGAAGTATATGAAGCTGAAATTGCACCAAATTTACAGGCAGGAAATTCTCTCGTTTTTGCACACGGATTTAATGTTCACTTTGATCAAGTGAAACCACCAGCTAATGTAGATGTATTTCTAGTAGCGCCTAAAGGTCCAGGGCATCTTGTACGCCGTACGTTTGCTGAAGGCGGAGCCGTTCCTGCATTATTTGCCGTATATCAAGATGCGACAGGAGTTGCGACTGAAAAGGCACTTTCTTATGCTGATGGAATTGGAGCGACGAGAGCGGGCGTATTAGAAACGACGTTTAAAGAAGAAACAGAAACAGATTTATTTGGAGAGCAAGCTGTACTTTGCGGCGGAGTAACTGCGCTAGTAAAAGCTGGATTTGAAACGCTAGTTGATGCAGGATACCAGCCTGAACTTGCATATTTTGAATGTTTACATGAATTGAAACTTATTGTTGACCTTATGTATGAAGGTGGACTTGAAAATATGAGATATTCAGTTTCAGATACAGCGCAGTGGGGAGACTTCGTATCAGGACCACGTGTTGTAACGGAAGATACGAAGAAAGCGATGGGTGCAGTGCTAGCCGAAATTCAAGATGGTACATTTGCAAGAGGTTGGATTGCAGAGCATAAAGCAGGAAAACCAAATTTCCATGCGACAAATGAGAAAGAGAATGAACATGAAATCGAAGTAGTTGGACGTAAATTACGTGAAATGATGCCTTTCGTACAGCCGCGAGTAAAGGCAGGGGTCAAATAATATGAAGCAGGTTTTGTTCATGGATACGACGCTACGTGATGGCGAACAATCACCAGGAGTGAATTTAAATGAACAAGAGAAATTGCAAATTGCAAGGCAATTAGAGAGACTTGGTATTCATGTAATGGAAGCTGGCTTTGCAGCAGCTTCCGAAGGCGATTTTCAATCGGTAAAGCGCATCGCAAATACCATTCAAAATGCTACAGTTATGAGTTTAGCTAGAGCGAAAGAAAGTGATATTCGAAGAGCATATGAAGCTGTGAAAGGTGCCGTATCTCCTCGTTTACATGTATTTTTAGCTACGAGTGATATTCATATGAAATATAAACTTTGTATGTCAAAAGAAGATGTGTTAGATAGTATTTATCGCTCGGTTACGCTTGGGAGATCTTTATTTCCGACAGTGCAATTTTCTGCAGAAGATGCGACAAGAACATCAAGAGATTTTTTAGCTGAAGCAGTAGAAGTTGCGATTCGTGCAGGAGCGAATGTAATTAATATTCCGGATACAGTTGGATATACGAATCCGGAAGAATATTATTCTCTTTTTAGATACTTACAAGAATCCGTTCCTTCATATGAAAAAGCGATTTTCTCTTGTCATTGCCACGATGATCTTGGGATGGCGGTGGCAAATTCGTTAGCTGCGGTTGAAGGTGGAGCACTGCAAGTAGAAGGAACGATTAATGGCATTGGAGAAAGAGCAGGGAATGCCGCACTAGAGGAGGTCGCAGTTGCTCTTCATATTAGAAAAGATTTCTATAAGGCGGAGCCTTCGATGACGCTAAAAGAGATTAAATCGACAAGTACATTAGTAAGTAGGTTAACGGGTATGGTTGTACCGAAAAATAAAGCGATTGTGGGAGCAAATGCTTTCGCTCACGAATCAGGCATTCATCAAGATGGTGTTTTAAAAGAAGTGACAACATATGAAATCATTGAACCAGCACTTATAGGAGAATCTCAAAACCTATTTGTACTTGGCAAACATTCTGGGCGTCACGCATTTACAGAAAAAATGAAAGAACTAGGCTATGAATTTACAAACGAAGAACGCGATGTGGTGTTTGAAGCGTTTAAAAAATTAGCTGATCGTAAAAAGGAAATTACGGAAGAAGATCTACGTGCACTTATGCTTGGCGAAGCAGCTTTTGCAGCGCAGCAATATAACATTACGCAATTGCAAGTACACTTCGTATCGAATAGTACACAGTGTGCGACAGTTGTATTGAAAGATGAGGCGGGAACTATATACGAAGATGCAGCGACTGGTTCTGGAAGTATTGAAGCGATATACAATGCGATTCAAAGAATTTTAGGGTTAGAATGTGAATTGGCAGATTATCGCATACAATCTATTACACAAGGTCAAGATGCACTTGCTCATGTTCATGTTGAATTAAAAGAAGGAACGCATCAAGTATCAGGTTTTGGTGTTGCGCAAGACGTATTGGAAGCATCGGCGAGAGCATATGTTCATGCAGCTGGAAAATTGAAATCGTTTATAGCGCTTGTAAAATAAGGGTTTGATAGGTGAGTAAAGCTTTCCTCACCTATCAAAATAAAGTTCTGAAAATTCAGTTAAAAGGAGTGTTAAAATTGGAAAAACGTATCGTTTGTTTAGCTGGTGATGGTGTCGGCCCGGAAATTATGGAAAGTGCAAAGGAAGTATTGCGTATGGTAGAGAGACTATATGGGCATCATTTTCATTTGCAAGATGAGCACTTTGGTGGTGTTGCTATTGATTTAACGGGGCAACCATTACCACAGCGAACACTTGCCGCTTGTTTAGCGAGTGATGCGGTTTTACTTGGGGCAGTTGGTGGACCTCGTTGGGATGGTGCGAAAGAAAGACCGGAGAAAGGATTATTAGCTTTAAGAAAAGGACTTGGTGTATTTGCGAATGTTCGCCCTGTAACGGTAGAAAGCTCAACTTCGCATTTATCCCCATTAAAAAATGCTGATGAAATTGACTTCGTTGTCGTTCGTGAATTAACAGGTGGTATTTATTTTTCTTATCCGAAAGAGCGAACGGAAGAAGTCGCAACGGATACACTTACGTATCATCGTCATGAAATTGAACGTATCGTTTCTTATGCTTTTCAATTAGCGAGTAAGAGATCGAAAAAAGTAACGTCTATTGATAAGGCGAATGTTTTAGAATCTAGTAAATTATGGAGAACTGTTACGGAAGAAGTCGCTCTTCGTTATCCTCATGTTGAGTTAGAGCATATTTTAGTAGATGCAGCTGCTATGGAGTTAATTCGGAACCCAAAGAGATTTGATGTTATCGTAACAGAGAATTTGTTTGGTGATATTTTAAGTGATGAGGCTTCTGTATTAGCAGGGTCATTAGGAATGCTTCCATCAGCGAGTCATGCGGAAAACGGGCCATCTTTATATGAGCCTATTCACGGTTCAGCACCGGATATTGCAGGGAAAAATAAAGTAAATCCAATTGCGATGATGCGTTCGGTTGCGATGATGCTTGGGCAATCATTTGGATTAACGAGAGAAGGATATGCGATTGAAGAGGCAATTTCTGCAGTTCTTCAATCTGGAAAATGTACAGTTGATATTGGGGGAGATGAGACGACAACTTCATTTACGAAGGCGGTTGTTCAAGAGATGGAAGAGCAGGCACTAGTAGGGAGAGGAAGATAATGGGGAAAAGGTTGCTAGATAAACTTTGGGAAAGACATGTAGTTACAACAAATGAAAATGGATTGGATTTATTATATATTGATCTTCATCTCGTTCATGAAGTAACTTCACCGCAAGCCTTTGAAGGCTTGCGGCTTGCAAATCGAACTGTTCGGAGACCGGAATTAACGTTTGCAACGATGGATCATAATATTCCAACGAAAGATGTTTGGAATATTACCGATCGCATTGCGAAGCAGCAATTGGATACACTTCGTGAAAATTGTAAACAATTTGAGGTGCGATTAGCTGATATTGGTGATGAAGAGCAAGGAATCGTTCATGTTATCGGGCCGGAACTTGGACTCACACAACCAGGGAAAACGATTGTTTGTGGTGATAGCCATACAGCAACTCACGGTGCTTTCGGTGCGCTAGCGTTTGGTATTGGTACGAGTGAAGTAGAACATGTATTAGCAACTCAAACGTTGTGGCAACGAAAACCGAAAGCGATGGGGATTGAATTAACAGGAAAGTTACCGAAAGGCGTTTATGCAAAGGATATTATTTTACATCTTCTCTCAAAGTACGGTGTAGCGGTTGGGACTGGGTATGTAATGGAATTCTACGGAGAGACGATTCGTGATATGGGAATGGAGGAGAGAATGACACTTTGTAATATGGCAATTGAAGGAGGAGCGAAAGCAGGCATTATTGCACCGGATGAAAAAACATTTTCTTATGTAAAAGGGCGTAAATATGCACCAAAAGACTATGAATCTTTCACGGAAAAATGTTCGGAGCTTTATACAGATTCAGATGCGATTTATGATTTACATATTTCAATAGATGTTACGAATCTAGCTCCATACGTAACTTGGGGAACAAATCCTAGTATGGGTGTTCCTATTGATGAAAAATTACCAGAAAAGCATAACGAAAATGATGAAAGAGCATTTTCATATATGGGATTGAGCCCTGGACAAAATACGTTTGAAATTCCTGTTAAGCATGTCTTTATTGGTTCTTGTACAAATTCACGTTTATCTGACTTAGAAATTGCTGCATCCGTTGTAAAAGGGAAAAAGGTAAAAGAAGGTGTGCGGGCACTCGTTGTACCAGGATCAAAAAGTGTGAGAGAGCGGGCAATGCAAAAAGGCTTACATCACATATTTGAAGAAGCGGGGTTTGAATGGAGAGAGCCTGGCTGCTCAATGTGCCTTGGGATGAATCCAGATCAAGTACCTGAAGGAGAACATTGTGCGTCTACTTCAAATCGTAATTTTGAAGGAAGGCAAGGGAAAGGGGCAAGAACACATTTAGTAAGTCCAGCTATGGCAGCAGCTGCTGCATTATATGGGCATTTTGTTGATATTAGAAAGGAGAGTTACGATGGAGCCATTTCGTATTCATAAAGGTACTGCCGCAGTACTTATGAATGATAACATTGATACAGATCAAATTATTCCGAAACAATACTTAAAGAGAATTGAAAGGACAGGATTTGGAAAGTATTTATTTGATGAGTGGCGTTACGATAATGAGCGCCATGAAAATCCTAATTTTCCCCTTAATGCACAAGAACGAAAGGGAGCAAGTATATTAATTACAGGTGATAATTTTGGATGCGGTTCTTCAAGAGAGCATGCTCCGTGGGCCCTTGCTGATTATGGTTTCCGCGTTATTATCGCAGGGGGATTTGCAGATATTTTTTATATGAATTGTATGAAAAATGGTATGTTACCGATTGTAATGGATAAAGAGATGCGTGAACAACTTGCTAAAACAAATGCGAGAGATCAAATGGAAGTCGATTTAGAGAATGAAGTCATTACTACAAATATGCACAGGTTTCATTTTACAATCGAGAAAATGTGGAAAGAAAAATTATTAAATGGTCTAGATGAAATTGCCATTACGATGCAATATGAACAAGAAATTGAAGAGTATGAAAGAAAAGTAGCTTTATATTAAGAAATAACGGAATGTTAAAAATGTATTTACATTCAGAATTAACTGTTATATACTATGGAAAAATCAGAGGAGAAAGGGAGTAAGTATTATGAATATCGTACAATCTATTAAAATGCTTACACAACTACATCATCATACATGAAACCCTTGAACCTAACGTGAAAACGTGTAGGCACAAGGGTTATTCCCGTTGTACCTACACTCTACTAAAGAGTCTTGTAGGTATTTTGTCTACAAGGCTCTTTTTATTTTCGGTTTGGGTGAATGGAATGGGCATACATTAGAAAGGGAAGGGCGTGTGAATTCAGATGACAAAGTGGAAGCGGGCAAATCCGAATGGAACGAGAGATTACTTATTTGAAGAATGTACGTTAATTGAAGAAGTGGAACAAAAATTAAGACATACATTTTTAGAGAGAGGCTATGAGGAAATAAGGACACCTACAATTGAATTTTATGATGTGTTTGCTTTTCAAAATCGGCCGATAGATGAAGAGAAGATGTATAAATTTTTTGATGAAAAGGGACGGATTATCGTGTTACGTCCAGATATGACGATTCCTTTAGCGAGAGTAATTGGAACGCAAAGGTGGGATACGCCTCTTAAGGTGACATATAGTGGAAATGTATTTCGGGCGAATGAGTCTCTGTCTGGAAAATATAATGAAATTGTACAAAGTGGTATTGAAATTATCGGGATTGATAATATAAGAGCTGAAATTGAATGTGTGATAAGTGTAATGCAAGCACTACAAAGGTTGAAGGTACAATCTTTTACAATCGAAATTGGGCAGGTAGAGTTATATAAATGTATTGTAAAAAAGCTCTCTATTCATGATGAAGAAGAGAGAGTACTTAGAACGTATATAGAAAGCAAAAATTATGCTGCTCTCTCAAATTTTATCGGAGAAAAGAAATTAGATCGGTGCGATGAAACAGTAAAATTACTTGAGAAATTACCAAGGTTATTTGGGAATTTAGAGGTTATTGAGGAAGCTGAAAAACTCGCCTCAAGTAATGAAATGAAAATGGCCATTGCAAGAGTGAAAGAAATATATGAAGCGGTTGAAAGGCTAGGCTATGGACCTTACATATCCATTGATTTAGGCATGATTCAACATTTGGACTATTATACGGGTATTATTTTCAAAGGGTATATATATGAAATTGGAGAAGAGATTGTTAGTGGTGGAAGATACGATGAGTTAATTGGGAATTTTGGAGAGATGGTGTCAGCGGTTGGCCTCGCGGTGCAAGTAAATCAAATAGTCAAGGCACTTCAAGAGCAACAAGAATCTTATAAACGAGAGCCAATAGATATGATGATACATTATGAATTGAATAGATTAGCGGAAGCTGAAAGGTTAAGAAACTTACTTCGAAAGGACGGGAAGAATGCCCAGTTATCTTTATTCTCTAATTTAAACGACACATTTCAATTTGCAAAAAACAATAAAATAGTAACGGTCGTTGAGGCAAGGAATGAATCATTGGTGGAATATGTATGGAAAGAGAAATGGGTCGTTCAGAAAGAAGGGGAGACTTCATGCGTAACATTCAAATTGCGTTAACGAAAGGAAGATTAGAGAAACATGTTATCCCGCTGTTTGAGAAAATTGGAATTGATTGTTCAGAGCTTAAAGATAAAGGGAGAAAGCTTGTCTTTCAAAGTAAAAATACAAATATTTCATTTATTTTAGTAAAAGCGGTTGATGTTGCTACTTATGTAGAACATGGAGTAGCTGATATTGGGATCGTTGGAAAAGATATTTTAATGGAAAACGAGAAAGATATATATGAAATGTTGGATTTAGGAGTGGGTATGTGTAAATTTTGTGTCGCTTCTATTCCTACGTATAATCCGAAGAGTTACCGAAAGAAACGAATTGCTACGAAATATCCACACATCACTTCCAATTATTTTCACGAAAAGGGAGAAGATGTAGAAATCATAAAAATAGAAGGTTCTGTAGAAATTGCTCCGCTTCTTGGATTAGTAGATGCGATTGTTGATATTGTTGAAACAGGAAAAACACTACAAGAGAATGGGCTCATTGTATTTGAGGAAATGTATTCTATATCCGCTCGAATGATTGTAAATAAGGCAGCTTTAAAAACTAAAAAAGACGAAATATTCAGTATTATAAATATGATGGAGCAAGAAATTTTATCAGGGAAATAGGAGGGCTTACAATGGAGATCATTTATGAAGACTTCAAGGAGGCATTATCCAAAATAAAAGTGTTGCGAGAAAACGCTAATATAATAGAAGAAACTGTTCAAAGAAGTGTAAGGGAAATCGTTCAAAACGTAAGAGAAAGTAAAGATGAGGCTTTATCTTTCTATACAAAAAAGCTTGATGGTGCGGATGTTAAAAATTTTCGTGTAAGTGAAGAAGAAATAAAACAAGCAAGTGCGTTTGTAGAACTTTCTTTTTTAGAGGCGCTACAAGAGGCGAAGAAAAACATTATCTCATATCATGAAAAGCAAAAGAGGCAATCTATGTTTGATTGCGAAAGTGATGGGATAATTAGAGGGCAGCTCATTAGACCGTTAGAAAATGTAGGTGTATATGTGCCAGGCGGGAAGGCATCGTATCCCTCTTCAGTATTAATGAATGTATTGCCAGCCAAACTGGCAGGTGTGAAAAAAATTGTAATGGTAACACCGCCAAGGCAAGGAGGAATTGACCCGCATATATTAACTGCCGCAGGTCTTGCAGGTGTAGATGAAGTTTATATGGCTGGTGGTGCCCAGGCAATCGCTGCTTTAGCGTATGGGACGGAATCGATTCCGAAAGTGGATAAAATAGTTGGACCGGGAAATTTGTACGTCGCTTTAGCGAAGCGAGAAGTATACGGAATAGTAAATATCGATATGATTGCTGGGCCATCAGAAATTGTAGTTATCGCTGATGAAACAGGCAATGCCAAATATATCGCTGCTGATTTATTATCGCAAGCAGAACATGACGAGAGGGCAACAGCGATTTGTATTACAACGAATATAGAACTAGCTAAAGAAGTAGGAAGAGAGATAGAAAGACAGTTAGAAACATTACCAAGAAGTGAAATCGCTCGTGAATCAATCAAAAGAAATGGAGCCATTTTTATCGTTTCTTCTTTAGATGAGGCACTAAAGTTATCAAATGAAATAGCTCCAGAACATTTAGAGTTACATATAAAAGAGCCAATGAATGCTCTAGCTTATGTGAAACATGCAGGCTCTATTTTCCTTGGGCCATATGCACCAGAGCCGCTCGGCGATTATTTGGCAGGACCGAATCACGTTTTACCGACAAGTGGAACAGCAAGATTTTTCTCCCCGTTATCAGTCGATGATTTCGTAAAAAAATCAAGCTTTCTTTCTTATACAGAGGAAGCGTTAAAAAATGTGCAACATCATATTGTAGAACTTGCAAATAAAGAAGGTTTATATGCACACGCAAGAGCAGTCCAAATGAGATTTGAGGAGGAAGAATAATGCGACAGTCGAGTCAAGTACGTGAAACGACAGAAACAAAAATTAAATTAAGTTTGCAGCTTGATGAAAGTACGAATGTTTCTATTCAAACAGGAGTAGGTTTTTTTGATCATATGCTAACTTTATTTGCAAGGCATGGACGATTTGGTTTACAAATTGAAGCTGAAGGTGATGTGTTTGTCGATGCACATCACACGGTTGAAGATGTTGGAATTGTACTCGGAAATTGCTTGAAAGAAGCATTGCAAAATAAAGAGAGTATTAATAGGTACGGTTCCGCATATGTACCGATGGATGAATCTTTAGGTTTTGTCGCAATTGATATAAGTGGACGTTCCTATATTGTGTTTCAAGGCGAGTTAACAAATCCGAAATTAGGCGATTTTGACACAGAATTAACGGAAGAGTTTTTTAGAGCAGTTGCTCATGCAGCAAATATTACGTTACACGCTCGTATTTTATACGGAAGTAATACACATCACAAAATTGAAGCTTTATTTAAGGCATTTGGTCGAGCGCTTAGAGAGGCAGTCGAAAAAAATGACAACATTACTGGTGTAAATTCAACGAAGGGGATGTTGTAATTGATTGCTATTGTAGATTATGGGATGGGAAATATTCGTAGTGTGGAACAGGCATTAAAATATATTGGAGCAGAGTATATCGTAACGGATGATAGAGAGGAAATATTGAGAAGTGATGGCGTTATTTTACCAGGAGTAGGGGCATTTCCGAAAGCGATGGACGTTCTAGAAGAAAAAAAATTAGTATTTGTGCTAAAAGAGATTGGGAATTTAGGGAAACCGTTCCTTGGTATATGTTTAGGTATGCAACTTTTATTTGAAAAAAGTGAGGAATTAAAAGACTGTAGCGGATTAAGTTTATTGCCAGGTGTTATTCGGAAATTAAAAGTGCCTTATAAAATTCCACATATGGGATGGAATGAATTGAAGAAAGAAGGAGAAATACCACTTTGGAATGGAATAGAAGACGGTTCTTTCGTATATTATGTCCACTCTTTTTATGCAGATTGTCCAAAGGGGATTGTGTATGGGGCAAGCGAGTATGGGGTACAAGTACCTGGTTTTGTAGCGAAAGGAAATGTATTTGGAGCGCAGTTTCACCCTGAAAAAAGTGGGGAAGTCGGAATACAAATTTTAAAGAATTTTAAAGGGGTGGTAGAAGCATGGAAGTTTTCCCAGCTATCGATTTAAAAGAAGGGCGATGTGTCAGACTTTATCAAGGAGAGTTTAGTAAAGAAACGGTTATGAATGAAGATCCGGTTGCGCAAGCGATCATATTTGAAAAGCTTGGAGCGAAAATATTACACATTGTTGATTTAGACGGTGCAATTGCTGGAGAGTCTTTAAATTTGTTTATCATTGAAAGAATATGCAGGGCGGTACGTATTCCTGTGCAAGTTGGAGGAGGGATTCGATCGCTTGTAGCAGTGGAGAAGTTATTGTTAGCAGGTGTAGAAAAAGTCATTTTAGGAACAGCTGCTCTTTATGATAAGTCATTTTTAGAGGAAGCAGTTCGGCTATATAAAGAGAAAATAATTGTTGGAATTGATGCGAAAAATGGTTTCGTAGCAACGAGAGGTTGGCTTGATGTGTCTGAAATTTCTTATATTCATTTAGCGAAGCAAATGGAGAGTGTAGGTGTTCAAACGATTGTATTTACAGACATCTCGAGAGATGGGACACTTGCAGGACCAAATTTTGAGCAATTAGGGTTACTGCAAAAAAGTGTGGGTATTCGTCTCATTGCCTCTGGAGGAGTGGCGTCTATTCAAGATGTGAAAAGGTTAAATGATATGAATATACATGGTGTTATCATTGGTAAGGCTCTTTACGAGAATACAATTGATTTAGAAGAAGTGCTAGAGGTAACAAAGCTATGTTAGCGAAACGAATTATTCCATGTCTAGATGTGAAAGAAGGGCGAGTCGTAAAGGGTGTAAATTTTATAGGATTACAAGATGTCGGTGATCCTGTTGAAATAGCGGCTTTATATAATGATGCGGGAGCAGATGAAATTGTATTTTTAGATATTACTGCGACACATGAAGGGCGAAAAACGATGATAGATGTTGTAGAAAAAACTGCCTCAAAAATATTTATTCCTCTTACAGTAGGTGGGGGGATTTCTAATGTTCAAGATATATACAATCTGCTACGAGCCGGTGCGGATAAAATTTCAATTAATTCAGCAGCAGTACGGAATCCAAAACTAATTCAGGAAGGTGCAGAACATTTTGGCTCGCAATGTATTGTTGTAGCAATCGATGCTAGAAAAGTAGCAGAAGGTAAATGGAATGTATACGTAAATGGCGGGAGGGTTGATACAGGAATGGATGCAATCGAATGGGCGAAGCACGCCGTACAATTAGGGGCAGGAGAAATTTTGCTAACGAGTATGGATGCAGATGGAACGAAGGATGGATACGATCTTCAGTTAACAGAAGCAATTTCAAGTAGCGTTTCCGTCCCGGTAATTGCATCAGGAGGATGTGGTCATGCGGATCACATTATAGAGGTATTTAAAAAGACAACAGTCGACGCAGCGCTAGCAGCATCAATCTTTCATTATGGTGAAGAGACTGTGCAGGATGTAAAGAGAAAATTAAGAGAAGCAAACGTTGAGGTGCGACTATGAAGCCTAACTTCTCAAAAGGGTTATTACCAGCAGTGGTGATAGAGGAAGATACGAAAGAAGTTTTAATGCTCGCTTACATGAATGAAGAAGCGTATGAAAAGACGTTAGAAACAAAAAGGACGTGGTTTTATTCTCGCTCAAGACAATCGTTATGGAATAAAGGAGAAACATCGGGCAATATGCAGTATGTTCAATCCCTTTATTTAGATTGTGATCAAGATTCAATTGTAGTTGTTGTAAAGCAAGTAGGACCTGCTTGTCATACGGGAGAGAAAACATGTTTTCATTATAAAGTTATATAGGGGGATGAAGATGGAAGATGTCCTTAAATTATTATTTGAAACAATTGAAGACCGAAAGGAAAATCCATTGCCAGAATCATATACAAATTATTTATTTTCAAAAGGAGAAGATAAAATTTTAAAGAAAATTGGGGAAGAGTGCTCTGAAGTGATCATTGCTTCTAAAAATAATGATAAAAAAGAACTAGTAAAAGAAATGGTTGATGTGTTTTATCACTGTTTTGTTCTATTAGCCGAAAAAAACATTTCACTAGAAGATGTTATGGAAGAAGTGAAAGAAAGAAATGGAAAGCTTTCGAGAGTAGGAGAACGAAAAGAAATAGATACGTTATAAGGGGGAATATGTATGAAAGTGGATTATCATCTTCATTTAGAAGAAGGGCCTTATTCAATAGGTTGGCTTGCCAAAATAAATGAAACGCTACAATATTATGAGCCGCTTCAAGAAGAAAGCCATTCTATCGAATGGCTTATGAAGACGCAAGAACGCCTGCAAAGACGTGTGAAGGAAGGACCATTTACAGCGAAATGGATTGATTTATATTTAGAAGAGGCATTGCGAAAAGGTATAAAAGAAGTTGGGATTGTGGATCATTTATACCGCTTTCATGAGTCGAAAGTATATTATGAAAAATATGTGAATATTAGTGATTCGAAGATTGGGCGTTTACAGAAGGAATGGTTAGACCAAGTAAGAGTAGTTTCACTATACGATTTTACAAAGTCGATTGAAGAGGCGAAAGAACGATGGAGTAAAAGAGGCGTTACACTTAAACTTGGAATTGAAGCGGATTATTTTATTGGCTGTGAAGAAGAGCTAAAAGAATTGTTAGCACTAGGAGACTTTGATTATGTAATTGGGTCTGTTCATTTTTTAAATGGCTGGGGGTTTGATAATCCAGATACGAAAGAATATTTTGAGGAGCATGATTTACATATACTATATGATACGTTTTTCAAAACAGTTGAGAGTGCAGTTCGTTCCGAATTATTTGATATTATAGCCCACCTTGATAACATAAAAGTATTTAATTACAGGTTGGATGAGAATGAACAGCTTTCTTATTATAAGAAAATAGCCCGTGCATTAGTAGAAACTAATACCGCAACAGAAATAAATGCGGGATTGTACTATCGTTATCCTGTACGGGAAATGTGCCCGAGTCCACTGTATTTACAAGTGTTAGCTAAACATGGTGTTCCCATTACTATTTCTTCAGATGCTCATTATCCGAATGATTTAGGGAAATACGTAAAAGAAAATGTGCAAACATTACGAAATCATGGTATTACTCATATCGCAACATTTACGAAACGAGCAAGAGTAATGAGACTACTTGAAGAAGAAGTAACAATTATAAAATGACCCACGATTTTTTGATGAAAACCTTCCTTTTTGTTCAAAATAAGAAAGAAAAAAAGGAGGGTAAGAAATGGCGAAACAACAAAATAAACAAAATGTACAAGGTGCACAGCAACAAGCTTATACTTCTGAAACGAATGCTGCATCTCAATCAGTTATTGAGGAGCAAATTAGCGATACAGTTGCAGAAGGAACAATTGATGTAAAGCTCGGAAAAGAATCGCAGGAAAAAGCGTAAGAAGAGGGGGGAGTTGCATCTCCTCTTTTTTCATGGAAAAGTGTCGATTTTCAAAACTATAATCAAATTCCTTGGTTTTTATAAGTGGATTTCTTACAATGAAATATAAGAGATATCTTATTTTCTATAGAAGAGGTGTTAGTAGTGGCAAAAATATTAGTAGCAGGGAAAATTCCAGAAATCGGATTAGAACTATTAAAAGATCATGATGTAGAAATGTATGATAAAGAAGAGTTAATTTCTTTAGATGAATTAACAGAGCGTGTAAAAGATAAAGATGCATTGTTAAGCTTACTTTCTACAAAGGTGACGAAAGAAGTTATAGATGCGGCACCTAATTTAAAGATTGTTGCAAACTATGGTGCTGGCTACGATAATATTGATTACTTGCATGCAGGAGAAAAAGGGATTACGGTAACGAATACACCGAAAGTATCAACTGAAGCGACAGCAGAATTAACATTTGCACTTCTTTTAGCAGCAGCACGTAGAATTCCTGAAGGAGATACGTTATGTCGTACAACTGGATTTAACGGATGGGCGCCATTATTTTTCTTGGGCCGCGAAGTACACGGTAAGACAATTGGAGTTATCGGTCTTGGCGAAATCGGGAAGGCAGTTGCAAAGCGTGCGAAAGCATTTGGAATGAACGTTTTATATACAGGACCGAATCGTAAGCTTGAAGCTGAAGTTGAACTAGAAGCGACATATGTAACATTAGAAGAGCTGTTACAAACGGCAGATTTTATTACAATTAACTGTGCCTATAATCCAAAATTACATCATATGATCGATGAAGAACAGTTTAAAATGATGAAGAAGACAGCATATATTATAAATGCTTCGCGTGGACCAATTATGAATGAATTAGCACTTGCTTATGCATTAAAAACGGAAGGAATTGAAGGAGCGGCTCTTGACGTATTTGAATTTGAACCGAAAATTACGGAAGAACTAAAAGGATTAAAGAATGTGGTGCTTGCTCCTCACGTAGGGAATGCAACATTCGAAACTCGTGATGCGATGGCTGAAATGGCAGTAAGAAATATTTTAGCTGTATTAAACGGTGAAGCCCCTGTAACACCTGTAAATCCAAAAGTATTAGTTACAAAATAAAGTGAGACTTTCATTTGTAAGGCCTCCTGATTAATCAGGTTGTCCGCAAATAGCGGGATAAAAAGAAACCTTCCGAATACGGAAGGTTTTTGTTTTTCTTATTTTTCTTTATTCGCTTTTTTAGACGGTCTTTGTCTAATAAATTGAGATAGCATATACAAAATATATAGTGGAATAGCAATGAATAAGAAAACAGAAAAATTACCGATCCCTGTTTGATACATTGTGATAATGATTCCAACTAAAAATAATGTAATAATGATGCTATATCTTGGAATTGGTACATCTTTTAAACTTGGGATACGAATACGACTCACCATTAAAAATGCGAACGTTACAAAGACTGTAATAAGAACGATTTTGGGAATGGTATGTGAAAATAATGTTAAGAAAGCAACAAGCCCTCCCGCTGCTGTAATCGGTACTCCAGTGAAATATTTCATTGAAGTAGAAGATGGTGTTACATTAAATCGTGCTAAACGATATGCTCCGAAAAGAGGGAATAATCCCGCTATGTATAATCCGATGATTCCGTAGTTTGAGAAAGATGTGTAATACATTAAAACAGCTGGTGCTGCACCAAATGTTACGACATCTGCGAGTGAATCAAGCTCTTTTCCCATTTGTGAATCAACGCGTAATAAACGAGCAACACGACCATCAAGACTATCTAACATCATCCCGATAAGTACTAAAATAGCAGCTGATTTATAATATCCTAAAGATGCATAGCCGATTGATAAAAATCCGCTATATAAATTTCCGAGCGTAAATAAGTTTGGAATAGCTGCTCTATACAAAATCTGATCCCTTGCTTTCTGTAATAAATTCTTAATTAGTGTATGAAAGTTTACTTATTTTATCATACCATAAATTTCTTCCTCATACGAAAGAAATTACCAATTTGTGAAAGATTTCATGGGAGAATGATTTGGAAAATAAGTAGAAAAAGAAGCAACTTTTATAAAGTTGCTTCTTGCACTATTCAAATTTTGTTGTCATCGTTCCGGTTTTATATCGATTGTTAGGATCGAAACGTAATAAATCTCCATAAATGAGTTTATCGGATAATTTTAATTCTGTTTTTGCTTTTTCAATATACGGCTGACATAGTGATATAGCAGCTTCTTCACCTGTATTTCGTTTATAGCACATGTTTTTTGTATAAACATAATCTTCCGAAACAAAACTACCATCACGCATTACCATAAGTGGATCTTTTTCTTTAATAAATAAGTCCGTTCCAAATTCAACGGATTGATTTGTTTTAATCCCAAGTAAATGAAGGAGCGTTGGTTTAATATCAAGTTGACCGGATACTTTAGAAATCGTTTTTCCTTCTTGACCTGGCACATGAATAATGAGAGGGACGCGTTGTAATTGCATAGAATCAAACGGTGTAATAGCGTCTTTCCCAAGGAACTGGGCCATAGCTGCGTTATGGTTTTCAGAAATACCGTAATGATCACCATAAATGACAATAACTGAATTATCATACAGTCCTTCATCTTTTAACTGTTTAATAAATAATTTAAGAGCTTCATCCGTGTAACGAACAGTTGGAAAGTAACGGTTTAAAACACCACTGTCCGAATTAAACTCATCAACATATTGATCTTCTGGATTTAGAAGAAATGGAAAATGGTTTGTTAAAGTGATAAATTTTGTATAGAACGGTTGCGGTAAAGATTTTAACTTTGGAATAGATTGTTCAAAGAACTCTTTATCTTTTAATCCCCAACCAACAGACATTTGTTCCGTACCTACGTAATCATTTAAATTAAAGTAACGGTCATAACCAAGCGCAGGATACATTACGTCACGATTCCAAAACGTTTTATCGTTTGAATGGAACACAGCAGAAGAATATCCGTATTTCTTTAATTGTTCTGGTGTGGCAGTATACTCATTTGTTGCATGAGTAAAGAATACAGAACCACGGTCTAACGGATAAAGTGAATTTTCAACGATAAATTCAGCATCAGAAGTTTTACCTTGTCCCGTTTGATGATAGAAGTTATCGAAATAAAAACTATCTTTAATAAATTCATTTAAAAATGGAGTAATTTCTTTTCCATTTATTTTTTTATTAATAACAAAACTTTGTGTAGATTCCATTGAAATTAAAATTACATTTTTACCTTTTGCAGCTCCAAATAAGTTTTTATCAACTTGCTTATCTTTTGCATCTGTATAGTTTTTAATTTCAGAGAATCCGTCGCCACTTGCGAATACACGTTCAGCCGAAGACTTAGATTGAAGCGTAATATCAAATAGATGATATGTGTATAACCCTAAATTTTTCACGACAGTTTGACGGTCAAATGAGCGTGAGAACATTTGTGGCTTATAAATAACTGAAACAACAATTTGTAGTGCTAATAACGCAGTGACACCGCTAAAGAAAGTTCTCTTCTCAGATCGTGAAAGTGGTGTTTTATCACCAAATGATGGGAATTTACGTGAAATAAACATTAAAATAATTGCATCTGCAAATAAAAGTAATGTTTTGTACGTAAAGAGCTCTTTTATGCTCGTCCCTAAATCAGCCATATTATTTGTTTGGAATAAAACCGGGAAGGTAACGAAATCGTTATAAAACCCATAAAACATTGCATTTCCAAATAAAATAAATGACAGTATAAAACTAATTCCAATTATAATTCGATTTCGATGCTTAGATGCAAATAAAGCTAAACCGAAAAATAAAAGTAACGCAGCTAGTGGATTAATAAACAGCATAAATTCTTCAAAGAAGTTATCAATTTTAATATCAAACGCTAGCTTGTACACAATATATGTTTTAATCCATAATAAAACGACTGCAACGAGTGCAAATCGTAATTTTGGAAACAGATGTTGTAGCATAATATACTCCTCTCCTAGAAAGCATGACAGTTCTTGCGAGCCGTTTTCATTAGCGTCTCACTTTATATATACGAACAGTCTTTTGTTATTATGATTATTATACTATGAGTATCATTATACGAAAATTAAAGAGGGTTGTGGGCTTTTTTTGCAACAATTGAGTAGAAAAAGAGAAGTAGGAGACAATAAAATAGAATTTCTATGCGCGATTATTGTAATTCATTAAATATAGAAAGTATCGCGTAATGGTGCGGAGGTTATAATGCGAAAATTATTTTATCTTATAATGTGCAGTATTTTTATACTCTTTGCTTCACCGATTGTATCAGTAGCTCAGTATGATGCACCTCTTATGGAAGATGCACTTTATTCTGTTTTATTTCCAAAAATAAATAAAGCAATTGAAAAACAATATGGGAGTTTGAAACCTTATCAATGTCCTAAAATTATTAGTTTAAAAAAAGTGTATAGTGGTACATATTTATTTCAAACGGTTATTGAAGTGACGAAGTACGAACAGATTGGTGGGAAAATTGTTCCACCATTTGAAAAAGTAACTATTACGTTTAATAATGAAGAAGGCGAATGGGAAGTAACGAAGATAATAGTAAAGCGCTTACCAAATGATACGAAATTAAACTGTAAAAAAACAATATAAAAAATTGTTTGACAAATAAAATGATCCTTTGGTATTGTTAATAGCAACAATTAGATGTTTGAAAATTAAATAGACTTACCTCATCTACTCTCAAAGGTAGAGGCCGCGATAGGAAAGAGTAAGCTATGGGAGATTTAGTGGAATCTGTGACCATGGGTTGAAAGGGACTATTGCCGAAATATAAGAATAACCACCTTATTCATATATTGGGACTGCATTGAATAAATGTAGTACTGTCATAAGATTTATTTTATGGAGAGCTATTTGGAGATGTTGATGCGGTTTCTTATTTTGAGAAGATAACAACTTGTTTATTTTTTCAATATATATTTTTCCTAATAAGAAACGCGTGTGAACATTGTTCCGCGCGTTTTTTGTCTATCTAAAAGCGTGCTGCAATGAATAGAAGATTGGGGTTATGAGTTTTAGAGGAAATAAGGGAGGAATTCAAATGTATTTACACGGCACAAGCCGAATCAATGGGCAAGGACACTTAGAAATTGGAGGGTGCGATACGACGCAGCTAGCAAAACAATACGGAACACCACTTTATGTATACGATGAAGAGTCTATTCGAGGGAAATGTCGTGCGTTTCATCGTGCTTTTAAAGAAAGTGGTTTCTCTTATCAAGTAGCATATGCAAGCAAGGCGTTCTTGTGCATGGAGATGTGCCGAGTAGCTCGTGAAGAGAACATGTCATTAGATGTTGTTTCGGGTGGGGAATTATATACTGCGCTCCAAGCAGGATTTCCAGCATCACGTATTCATTTTCATGGAAACAATAAAACAGAAGAAGAGATAGTGATGGCTCTTCAGGCGAATATCGGTTGTTTTGTAGTAGATAATTTCTTGGAATTAGAAGTTTTACACGATTTAGCAATGCAACATGGGAAATTTGTAAACATATTAATTCGTGTAACGCCTGGAGTAGAGGCGCACACACATGAATATATTACGACAGGCCAAGAGGATTCAAAATTTGGATTTGGCGTTTCAAATGGTCAAGCGATGCAGGCAATTGGGCTTGCTTTACAAAAATCAAATTATAATGTGTTAGGGATTCATTCACATATCGGATCACAAATATTTGAAACGGCTGGTTTTGTTCGAGCGATTGAAGTTCTTCGTAAATTTTTGGAAGAGGTGAGAGAGCAAACGAACTATGTAGTAAAAGTATTAAATGTAGGCGGAGGATTTGGAATACGCTATACAGAGTCAGATACACCATTAACTCTTGAGACATATGTGCGAGCTGTAACAAGTGCAGTGAGAGAACAATTTACAGTATGTGAATATCCATTGCCAGAAATATGGGTTGAACCAGGTCGTAGTATTGTAGGTGATGCGGGAACGACAATTTATACAGTTGGATCTGTGAAAGAAATTCCTGGCATTCGGAAATATGTATCCGTCGATGGTGGAATGACAGATAACTTAAGACCGGCTTTATATAGCGCTCGTTACGAAGCGATGTTAGCGAATCGAGGAAATGATGAGAATGAGGAACTCGTTTCAATTGCTGGGAAATGCTGTGAGAGTGGAGATATGCTAATTTGGGATATTAATCTACCGAAAGTTGCTTCTTCTGATTTACTAGCAATTTCTTGTACGGGAGCATATGGGTACTCGATGGCGAATAATTATAATCGAATTCGGAGACCAGCCGTCGTCTTTGCGAAAGGTGGCACATCGCAAATTGTTGTGGAACGTGAAACGTACGAAAATATCATTGGGAACGATCGCATACGTATTAAAGAGCTTGTTTAAATAAGGAAAAGGAGTTGTTCGAATGGGCAATTCCTTTTTTATAAAGTGAAACTATAATCAGTGGGGGGATTGCCCGCAAATAGCGGGATAAAATAAAATAATTAAAATATATCGGAAAACTAGGATTGAAAAAAATCAGAATTGTGATAAAATACAAATACAAAGCTTATCAAGAGAAGCGGAGGGAACTGGCCCGAAGAAGCTCGGCAACCTGCTTATAGAAAGCAAGGTGCTAAATCCAGCAAAATGGAATCCATTTTGAAAGATAAGGTAAAATATATTACCGAACAGTCTTTTCGAAATGGGAAAGATTTTTTTTATGAATAAAAAAGGGGGGCTGTTCGCGTGAGCGTACGGGAACATTTTGATGAAGTATCTGAGAAAATTCAAGCGATGCTTGCTGATATGAAATATGGTTCAATTACAATTGTGGTGCAAGATGGAAAAGTAATTCAATTAGAGAAAAGTGAAAAAGTACGTTTAAAGTGAAAAGCGCTGACTAGAAAAACTAGAGGCGGTTTTAATCTATTTTAATAGATTAAAACCGTCTTTTTGCTTTTACAGGGGGAAAAAACATGTTGACGTATGAAACGTGGGAAGAAAATCGTGTTTCATTTTCAGAGGAAGATGAAACGAAAGGCGCGCTATCCGTATTAAGTTGGGCTTATAAAGAATATAAAGATGAAATTGTATACGCGTGTAGCTTCGGAGTGGAAGGCATGGTTTTACTGCATCTTATAAACCAAGTAAATCCATCTGCTAAAGTTGTATTTTTGGATACAAATGTTCATTTTCAAGAAACGTATGAATTAATTCAAAAAGTAAGAGAACGATTTCCTTCATTAAATATTATAGAAAAACAGCCGGAACTTACACTCGATGAACAAGCGAAGTTGCACGGTGAGAAACTATGGGAAAGCAATCCGAATCTCTGTTGTAAGATTAGGAAGATTTTGCCGTTAGAAAAATCACTTACAGAGGAAAAAGCGTGGATATCGGGCTTAAGAAGGGAACAATCAGAAACGCGTAAGCATACAAAGTTTATAAATCAAGATCATCGTTTTCAATCTATTAAAGTTTGTCCGCTTATTCATTGGACGTGGAAAGAAGTATGGCGATATGTATACAAACATAACTTGCCATACAACCCATTACATGATATTGGATATCCAAGTATCGGGTGTGAGAAGTGTACGTTACCTGTAGGTGCCGGTGGTGATTCAAGAGATGGTAGGTGGACCGGGAAAATGAAAACCGAATGCGGTCTTCATTACCAATAAGATGTATCTTGAAATAAAGCTAAGAGGGGATATAGAAAATGACTACAAGAAACGAATTAATAAATCGTGTAGATGAGACATACGACGTATCACAAATTGAAAAAGAAATTGAATTAGACAACATTGCATTAAGTGATTTAGAACTGCTAGCGACAGGGGGATATAGTCCGCTTACTGGTTTTTTAGGGAAAAAAGACTATGATTCGGTCGTAGAAACGCTTCGTTTAGCAGATGGAAGCGTATGGAGTATACCGATTACATTGTCAGTAACAGAAGAAGTAGCAGAGGGACTGAAAGCTGGAGAGGAAGTAAAACTTGTTAATGACAGAAATATATATGGTGTCATTCAAATAGAAGATATTTTTGCACCTGATAAAGAAAAAGAAGCTTTACTTGTATATAAAACGACGGATGAGGCTCATCCAGGCGTGAAAAAATTATATGAACGACCAGATGTTTATGTTGGAGGAGCTATTACGCTTATAAAACGCTTGGAAAATAAGCAATTTCCTTCTTATCATTTAGACCCAATTGAAACGAGAGAAGAATTTAAAAAACGTGGCTGGAAAACAGTAGTTGGATTTCAAACGAGAAATCCGGTACATCGTGCCCATGAGTATATTCAAAAATCTGCTCTTGAAATTGTAGATGGTCTCTTTTTAAATCCGCTCGTTGGGGAAACAAAGTCAGATGATATTCCTGCTGATGTAAGGATGGAAAGCTACGAAGTGTTGCTTCAAAACTATTATCCGAAAAATCGTGTCTTTTTAGGTGTATTTCCTGCAGCGATGCGCTACGCAGGACCAAGGGAAGCGATATTTCATGCATTGGTAAGAAAGAATTTTGGGTGTACCCACTTTATTGTAGGACGTGATCATGCTGGGGTAGGAGACTATTACGGAACATACGAAGCGCAGGAAATCTTTACGAACTTTACAGTGGAAGAGTTAGGGATTACGCCGCTATTTTTTGAACATAGCTTTTACTGTACGAGATGTGAAGCGATGGCTTCAACGAAAACGTGTCCGCATGGAAAAGAGGACCGTGTCATTTTATCAGGTACAAAAGTAAGAGAAATGTTAAGAAATGGTGAGATTCCGCCAAGTACATTTAGTCGTAAAGAAGTAGTGGAAGTGTTAATTAAAGGTTTGAAAAAAGAAGTAGTAACAGAATAGGGAGAGAACGAGATGGATACGAATATTACTTGGCACACAGCTTCTGTTTCGAAAAATGAGAGAAGAGTGAAGAATGGGCATCATAGTTTTGTAATTTGGTTTACTGGTTTATCAGCTTCGGGTAAATCTACAGTAGCGAATGCGGTTGCTCGTAAACTATTTGAAAAGAATATTGGAAATTATGTGTTAGATGGGGATAATATTCGCCATGGTTTAAATAAAGACTTAGGTTTTTCTGAAAGTGATCGTATGGAGAATATAAGGCGTATTGGCGAAGTGGCGAAGCTATTTGTAGATCAAGGTACTGTTGTTCTTACAGCGTTCATTTCACCATTTCGAGTAGATCGAAAACAAGTTAGGGATCTATTAGCGGCAGATGAGTTTATAGAAGTGTTTGTAAAATGTCCAATTGAAGAGTGTGAAAAACGTGATCCAAAAGGGTTATACAAAAAAGCGAGACAAGGTGATATTAAAGATTTTACAGGTATTGATTCACCGTATGAGGAACCAGATCGAGCGGAATTAATTGTAGAAACGCACAAGTATTCTATTGAAGAATGTGCAGAACAAATCGTGAAGTACTTACAAGAGCGTAGTTTTGTCCCGTTGTTTGCTGGGAAGTAAAACGCCCACCTCAAAATTCGGCTGGAGCAGGCTGTAAATGCCCGATTGGTGAGGGTTGATTAAAGTTTCACTTTATATAGGGGGATTTAAAAATGAGTTATGAAAAAGTATGGGCTAATAATGAAAAATTAAATCAGACTGAGAAAAATAAATTAGCAAAAGATGGTTTGGAAATTTTTAATGATATTCCTTACTATGCGGAAAATGGATTCGAATCTATTCCGAAAGAAGAGTGGGACGCATTTAAATGGGCAGGATTGTATTTGCAAAGACCGAAAGAAGCTGGCTATTTTATGATGCGTGTAAATATTCCTTCAGGGATTATTACAAATGCGCAGGCGGAAGTGCTTGCTTCTATCGCTGAGGATTATGGACGTGATGTAATAGATATTACGACAAGACAGGCGATTCAGTTTCACTGGTTAGAAATTCAGCAAATGCCAGATATTTTTAAAAGATTAGCAAGAGTTGGGTTATCTTCAGCAGGGGCGTGTGGTGATATAACACGTAATATTACAGGTAATCCACTTGCAGGAATTGATGCGAATGAACTGTTTGATACAACGCATATTGTGAAGGAGGTATATGACTATTTCCAACATAATGAAGAGTTTTCTAACTTACCACGTAAATTTAAAATGTCTATTAGTTCTAACGTTTATAACTCGGCAAACGCAGAGATTAACTGTGTTGCATTTACACCTGCTACAAAAGAAATAGATGGTGAGAAAAAAGTTGGTTTTCATATAAAAGTAGGCGGTGGATTATCAGCCCGTCCGTATTTAGCTGATGAATTAGATGTGTTCGTTTTACCAGAAGAAGTGAAGGCGGTAGCAATTGGGATTGCTACTATATTCCGTGATTTTGGATATCGCGAGAAACGTCATTTAGCTCGTTTGAAATTTCTTGTTGCAGACTGGGGAGCAGAGAAATTTAAAGAGAAACTAATCGAGTATACAGGACCATTGCAAAGTAAAGGAGAAAGTGCACTTAAAGGATGGAATGCAGGCTATTTTTATGGTGTTCAAGATCAAAAACAAGATGGATTAAAATATGTCGGTTTTAATGTGCCGGTAGGTCGTTTACATGCAAAAGAAATGTTTGAGATTGCAAGAATTGCAAAGCAGTATGGAAATGGACAAATTCGTACGTGTAACTCACAAAACTTCATCATTCCGAATGTTCCACCAGAAAATGTAACGGGTTTATTAAGTGAACCGTTGTTTGAAGCGATATCTGCAAGTCCGAAATCATTTATTGGTCATGCGGTTTCATGTACTGGTATTGAATATTGCAATCTTGCTCTAGTAGAAACGAAAGAAAGATTACGGAAAATTGCAGAATACTTAGATACAGAAATTGCACTTGATGTTCCAGTTCGAATTCATATGGTAGGATGCCCAAATTCATGTGGTCAACGTCAAATTGCTGACATCGGATTACAAGGGGTAAAAATGAAAACGAAGGAAAAAGGGATTGTTGAAGCATTTGAAATATATGTAGGTGGAACGTTGTTAGATGGCGGTGCCTATAATCAAAAGTTAAAAGGGAAAATAGATGGCGAGGATTTACCGGATGTACTCGCATCATTTATAAGTTATTTTAAAGAGAATAAGTTACCTGCCGAAACATTTTATGATTTTGTCGGACGTATTGGTGTAGATACATTGCAAATAGCTTTAAATAACGTGTTAGAAGAAGTAATAGCGTCTTAGGAGGGGCAATATGGATTTATATCGATTTGAAGCTGTGTTAGCGAATAATATCGTTCCGATTGTTGTTGTTGCTCAAAGTGAAGAGCAGGCATTTAAGCTTGCGGAGATTGAGCTTGAAAAGCATTTTTTACCGTTGCCAGAAGTAAAGGAAATCTCCTTATTTGAAAAAAAGAAGATTCGAAAAGGTGCGGCATTTGTTGTTCATGAGTAAATAACATTGAAATACGAACGTATACTAACTTCCATTCATGCATAAGGATGGAAGTTTCATTTTAATAGTAGAAATGAGGAGAGATGATGGGGAAGGTGTATATAGTTGGAGCGGGTCCTGGCGATCCGGATTTAATTACTGTTAAAGGATTGAAATGTATTGAGAAGGCAGATGTTATTTTATATGACCGTCTCGTGAATAAAGAATTGCTTTCATATGCAAAGCCTGAAGCGGATTTAATTTATTGCGGGAAACTCCCGAATTATCACACGATGAAGCAAGAGACAATTAACACATTTCTTATTAAATATGCGAAAAAAGGAAAAGTTGTAACGAGGTTAAAGGGCGGTGATCCATTTGTATTTGGTAGAGGGGGGGAAGAAGCTGAAGCGTTAGCAAAGCAGGGTGTACCATTTGAAATCGTTCCTGGTATTTCAGCTGGAATAGCTGCACCTGCTTATGCCGGTATTCCGGTGACGCATCGTGATGCAAGTGCGAGTTTTGCGGTTGTGACAGGGCATAGAAAAGAAGGTGCTGAAGAGGAAGTGAAGTGGGAAAATTTAGCGAAAGGTGTAGAGACCTTGGCAGTATATATGGGAGTTAGTAATTTGTCCTACATATGCGAACAACTTATGAAGCATGGAAAAGATAAAGGTACACCTGCTGCTATTATTGAACGGGGAACGACGTCTATGCAGCGTACAGTTGTCGGGACGTTAGGGACAATTGTAGATGTTGCGAGAAAAGAACAAATTCAAAATCCGAGTATGATTGTAATTGGAGAAGTTGTCCGTTTTAGAGAGAAAATTCATTGGTTTGAAAAACAAACGGAACAGACTTATCAAGTAAGCGGAGTGTTATAAAATGAAAGCCATCTTATATATATGTCATGGAAGTCGTTTGAGGGCAGCGAAAGAAGAGGCAATTCAATTTATTACGACATGTATGAGCCGTATAGAAGCGACTATTCAAGAAGTGTGTTTTTTAGAGCTGGCGAATCCTTCTATTGAAGAAGGATTTCGTACATGTGCGAAGCGTGGTGCGACAGAGATTATTGCTATTCCTGTTTTCTTATTAGCAGCAGGCCATGTGAAGAATGATATTCCTTTTGAATTACAAAAGTTAAATAATCAATACCCTAATATTAAAGTGACGTATGGTAATCCGTTTGGTGTATCAGAGACACTTATAAAGTCGGTATATAACGGAAGTGGTATTGAAGAATATAAAGATGAAGTAACACTTTTACTCGTTGCAAGGGGTAGTAGCGATCCTGAAACTTTACAAGATATAAATCGGATCGCTACTTTATTTCAAGCAGAAGAAAAAATTGCTAAAGTAGAAGTGTGTTTTTTAGCAGCTGCGGAGCCGAAATTTGAGGAGAAATTAAAGGAAGTTGTAGAGCGAAAAGAAGGGTGTATTATTGTATTACCTTATTTGTTATTTACAGGCTTACTTATGAAACATATTGAGAAAGAAGTGCGTCAATATGAGTTGGATGAGATAAAAATAAGTCCGTATTTAGGAAAAAATGAAGTGGTTCAAGATATGTTAATTCAGAAAACGAAGGAGTTATTGAAGGGAGATTCATATGTATCCACTTACAGTGCAAGTTAATAAGAAACGGGTTGTTGTCATTGGTGGAGGAAAAGTTGCCGGATTTAAAATAATTCCTTTACTCAAACAAGGTGCGGATATAGTAGTAGTAAGTCCAGAATTAGATGTAAATTTAGTGAAACTTGTGGAGGAGAAGAAAATTCGTTGGTATCAAAGAGAGTATGAAAAAAGTGATATTAAAGATGCTTTTTTAGTTGTTGCGGCGAGTAGTGATTCTATATTAAATGAACAAGTTGCTGAAGATGCTGCAAAGAATCAATTGGTAAATGTTATTACGAACCCGGAAAGTGGCAATGTTCACTTTCCGGCAGCGATTCATCGTGGGTTACTTAATATAGCGGTTTCTACCGGAGGAGCAAGTCCAAAACTCGCAAAAAAAATTCGAGATGATATCGCGAATAAATACGATGAAACATACGAAATATATTTAGATTTTTTATATGAAGTAAGGGTGAAGTTAAAAGACTTACAGTTAGAAAAGAAAGAACGGCATATATTACTACAAGAAGTATTGAAATCAGCATATGTGCAAAATGAGGGGAAAAGAGAACAGTTTTTACAAGAATTAGAGGAGAGAGTTCTAAAGAGATAAAAAGTAAATAGCGCTTTACAAGTATAAAAATATAATTTATAATCACAAGTAACTTCAATAGATGAAATCGATGAGCAAGAAGAGTACGTATATTTGATGCGTTCAGAGAGCTGGGATAAGGTGTGAGCCCGGTACGATAAAATATACAGAATGGGCTTGCGAGAGGTATGTTGAACATTGTAGTAGGCAACCCGGGTTCCGCCGTTAAAAGGATAGAGTATCGGAATTATTCCTGTACTTGAACAAGTGGGATTTATCAGTCCAATTGAGGTGGTACCACGGTATTTACATTACATATATCGTCCTCTACATGCATATTTGCGTGTAGGGGACTTTTTTATTTTCTAAAGGAGGTGTGCGAGTATGAAATGAAAGTGTATAATTGTTAAAAGTTTAAATATTCAGAAAAGGGGAATTTATGATGAAAGAAACACAGCAATGGACGTCGAAAATAGGCTTTGTACTCGCAGCAGCCGGAGCAGCAGTAGGTCTTGGTGCGATATGGAAATTTCCATATGTTGCAGGTAATGGCGGGGGAGGCGCATTCTTCCTAGTCTTCTTACTATTAACTTTATTTATTGGGATGCCGCTATTACTAGCAGAATTTGTTATTGGTCGTAGTACACAAAAAGAGGCAGTTACAGCGTATAAAGTATTAGTGCCAAATAGTAAAGTATATCCTTGGATTGGTCGTATGGGAGTTGTAACATGTTTTAGTGTACTCTCTTTCTATAGTGTTGTAGGTGGATGGATTTTACTGTATTTATACTACAGTGTTACAGGTAGTTTCTGGAATGGTGTTGTCGATTATGCGAGTGTGTTTGGTGAGGCGATTTCAAATCCAGTAAGTGCGATTGGAGCGCAATTTATCTTTATGCTTTGTACTATTTTTGTCGTAAGTAAAGGTGTAGAGAAAGGTATAGAAAAGGCAAGTAAGTATATGATGCCATTATTATTTATTTTATTTATCGCGATTATTATTCGTGCGTTGACACTTGATGGTGCTTTTGCTGGAGTAGAGTTCTTCTTAAAACCTGACTTTTCAAAGCTTACAGCAGATACGATTTTATATGCGATGGGACAATCTTTCTTCTCACTAACAGTAGGTGCCTCGGTAATGGTAACGTATAGTTCGTATTTAAAGAAAGAAGAACATTTAGCGAAATCAGCAACATCTATTGTAAGTTTAACTGTTTTCGTTACAGTACTTGCGGGATTAGCGATTTTCCCAGCGATTTTCGCATTAGGAGTTAAACCGACGGAAGGACCGGGATTACTGTTTATCGTCCTTCCAGCCGTATTTGCAAAAATACCATTTGGACAATTTTTCTTTATTATGTTTTTAATTTTATTCTTCTTTGCGACTTTAACATCAGCTATTTCAATGCTTGAAATTGTAGTAGCATCTGTTGCGAAAGGTAATGAAAAGAAGCGTCCTTCAGCATCATTATTAATTGGTATTCTTATTTTTGCAGTTGGAATTCCGTCAGCATTATCGTTTGGAATTATGAGTGATGTGAAAATATTTGGGAAAACATTCTTTGATTTCGTCGACTTCTCGGTAAGTAATGTTTTGCTGCCGCTAGGGGTACTAGCTATTTCGCTATTTGTACCAAATAAAATGAGTAAAGAGTTATTAATGAAAGAATTAGAAGTTACGGAAACGAAAGGGAAGACGTTATTTAACATTTGGTTCTTCTTGCTTCGTTATGTTATTCCAGTAACTGTAATTATCGTATTTTTAAATGCGATAGGTGTATTTAAAATGTTTGCATAATAAAAAGACGGAGATTTCTGGTCTTATCCCTGTCAAGTAGACAGTATTAAAAAGACTAAGCCTGTCTCTTATACACATCTCCGAGCCCACGAGAC
>NZ_JAEHBO010000056.1:0-37304 GCF_016483575.1 Bacillus cereus group sp. N12 | reverse complement strand
AGTTAGTTTGTCTAGCATCTAAAAATAAAAATTGACGTTTCACGTTGTTTGTTTCGTTCAGTTTTCAAAGAACTACTCGGTCGCTCATTTGCGACTTCCTTATGTTAACATCTTCGTTTTTCGATGTCAACTAAGTTTTTCAATTTCTTTTTTGTCATTTTCTGCGTTTCCGCATCAGCGACGTTTATTAATATATCACGCAGTATATATAGGGTCAATACTTTTTATAAAAAAATTTCACATCCCGTTAAGGAGTTAAAAAACCTTTGATAACCATCATTATTTCCGTTCGTTCTTCATTCCTCCTTATTTCATATCTTATCGCTTTAACATAATCTCCACCGAATGAAAATTCTAAATTTTGTGTTATATTATTATTATAGGAGTGTGGTGAGAATGAGCATTAAATATTCAAACAAAATCAATAAAATTCGGACCTTTGCATTAAGCTTAGTATTTATCGGCCTCTTCATTGCATACTTAGGTGTCTTTTTCCGCGACAACATTATTATTATGACAACATTTATGATGGTTGGTTTTTTAGCTGTTATCGCTAGTACTGTCGTTTACTTTTGGATTGGTATGTTATCTACAAAGACTATACAAATCATTTGTCCAAGCTGCGATAAACCAACAAAAATGCTCGGTCGTGTCGACGCATGTATGCATTGCAATCAACCTTTAACACTTGATCGAAATCTAGAAGGAAAAGAATTTGATGAGAAATATAATAAGAAGAGCTATAAATTATAGGGATATAGGGTACAGTTCTATTTACAAAGCTAAAGAAGTTTCAACTCATTAAAAAGTCGATTTCTTAACCAAGAAATCGACTTTTTAATTTTTCCTTATTAAACTGAAGTTCCCGTTAGTTTAATAAGGAAAAAGGCTATTAGAAAAACGATGCCTTTCATATCGCTTACTGTCTTCTTCTAAAATTTATTATGTCTATTTTTTCGATATTACAGTAAACATCCCCGTCATGTTGGGTGAGTAATCTTTAAAATTATATTTTTCATAGAATGACGTTTTACCTTCTGATGCAAACAAACCAACAAACGCTTTATCCGGTGCAGTCTGATTTAAGTATTCAACTAAAGCACTCATTATTTTCTTTCCAATACCATTCTTTTGATAATCTGGATGAACCACTATATCTTGAATATAGAAATAGATAGCCCCATCACCAACAATTCTCCCCATACCCACAATTCGATTATTATCATTGACTGTGACGCAGTAAATAGAATTTTGAAGTGATGTTTCCACCACTTCAAAATTCATATAATTAGTCCACCCGACAGAGTCACATAAATACTTGTATTCTTCCAATGTTGGAATGTTATTTTTAATCTCATATGTTTTCAAAGCGCATCCCCCAAGATGTTATTTTCACTACATAAAATCTATTCGACGCAGTTTTATCTAACCCTCTTACTAACGTAACTTGCTCCCATGGGCCTTTCCACTTAACGCTGTAATTCCAAATAAACATAAGATACCTTTATATAATAAAAAAAGAGGCTGACGTAACCGTCAGCCTCTTTTTTTATTATATATTACGCCTTATGACACTCTGGACAAACGCCATAAATTTCTAAGCGATGACTATTAATAACGAAGCCTGTCGTTTTCGCAGCTTCCTCTTCAAGCTGTTCCAATCCTCCATAAGGAAAATCAACAATCTTACCACATTTTTCACAAATCACATGATAATGTTGACTTGTAACATAATCAAATCTACTTGAAGCGTCTCCATAAGTTAATTCCTTTACAAGTCCAACTTCTTTAAATACACGTAAGTTATTATAAACAGTTGCAACACTCATATTTGGAAACTTACCTTCTAATGCTTTATAAATGTCATCCGCTGTTGGGTGCGTCATAGATTCCACAAGGTACTCTAAAATAGCATGACGCTGTGGAGTAATGCGTACACCCGTATTTTTCAGCATTTCTAGCGCTTCTTTTAATTCTTCTTTGACCACCGTCATGCACCCCGATTCTATACGGATTATTATTTTATAATTCTTATAAAGAGTGTACTCCTTTTCTTATAAATCGTCAATATTTCTACTATAAGTATGTGGTTTATTTTTGTATATAGCCTTATTCTTATGTATCTTTCCCCAGTTTCTATACATTTACATAGAAAAAAGTGCGACATAATCGCACTTGGAATACTATCATCTGAGGAGGTATGCCCTACACTTCCACTTTATGTAAGACGATAAAATATGTATAGACACTTGCCTTACTTCTATATATTTTACCTCCACTATAGGTTTACTTTATATAAGAAAGAACGTCCTCGGTATGCCCTTTTACTTTTACCTTACGCCACTCTTTTACAAGTTCACCGTCTTTATTAATAAGAAATGTCGAGCGTTCGATTCCCATATACTCTTTCCCGAAGTTCTTTTTCAATTTCCAAACATCGTACAATTCTGCCACTTTATGATCTTCATCTACTAAAAGTGTAAATGGAAGTTCATGCTTCTCAATGAATTTCAAATGTCTATTCGCTGAGTCAGGGCTTACACCAAGGATAACCGTATCCTTCTCTTGAAATAATCCATATGCATCACGAAAATCGCATGCTTCTGTTGTACACCCTGGAGTCATATCTTTCGGATAAAAATATAGAACTACATTTTTCCCGCGAAAGTCAGCTAAGCGAACTTGTTCTCCGTTACTTCCTTCTAACGTGAATTCCGGTGCCATTTCTCCTACTGTAATCATTATTATCACTCCTTATTGTTTCTTTTACTATATCAAATGCGATCTTATTTTTCATTGTCTATTACAGACCTCATCACAAAAGCAAACGGTAATGTATATCCAATCAGTGCTTCTCCGATTGCAATCCATCTCCCTATTCCAATCGGAGCTATGTCACCATATCCAACGGACAATAAAGTGACTGCACTAAAATATAAACAAATTTCAACAAGCTGAAAAGAATGAGCGGTCAACCTTTCACCATCTTCTTTCAAAACTGTAAAACCCATTTCCTCTAATACAACATAACTTAATCCAAATGCAATCAGTACTGTTGTATAAATTAAAAATAACGAGGCTAAATTATATAACGAAAAGAAACGTTTTGAATCTGAATACGAACTCCATAATAATTGGACACTTCTTAAAATAGCTACTGCTGCAATTAATAGAATAAATCCCCATAACATGTCCTCCACCTCATTTTATATGTATGAGATGGGCGGCTGATTTATCCCTTTGAAACGAACAAGCTTCTATAATTAATTCCCCGCACCACGATATCGTTTTACCCCTTGATTCCAGAGAGTAATTGCAATAGTAAAGCAAATGACACCAACAATTGGCGTTGCAAATGCATAGCTATTCCACTCTGTTTTTCTTAAGAAGTACGCCGCTGGGTATACTCCAACAAATGCAAATGGTAAAACAAACGTTAAAATGAAACGAATTACACGGTTATAAATATTAACAGGATAGCGGCCATAATTACCTATGTTATACATAAGCGGCATAATGGAACTTTTCGCATCCGACCAAAAACCAAGGCTCGCAAGCATAACAAATATCCCGCCATACACAAGCGCTCCTCCTCCTACCATCAGTAAGAATAGGAAGAAATCATACCAGTAAAAGGATAAATTTAGTTCCACTGCTGCGTATCCCATTACAATAATTCCTGTAACCGCTCCAATTAAAGATTCAAGTTCCATTCTTTCTAATATAATTTGAAATAAGCTATGAATTGGTCTCGTCAATACACGATCCATTTCACCTTTAATAATGTAACGATCATTAAAGTCCCATATGTTAAAGAATGCTGAAAAAATGGCAAACGGTACTAAAAAGAAACCATAAATAAAGATGACTTCTTCTCGGCTCCATCCTTTTAATGCTTGTGTATGCCCAAATACTACGAGAATAAAGATTAAATTAACCGCTTGTAGTGATAAATCCGAAAGTAATCCGACGATAAAATCGCCTCGATACTCTAATTTAGTTTTTATATATTGGCTTGCGTATTGCAAAAATAATTTTATATATAGCATCCTATCATCCCCCTTGTACAATTAGACGTTTTCTCGCCGTTTTCCACATGAGTACAATTGGAATAATAAGTATAATTGCCCAAATTACTTGAAATAACAAAGCTTCATATAACTCACTTCCCTGTATACCTTCAGAGAAAATCATACTCGGAATATAACTAATTGCTTGAAACGGTAAAAACACCATTGCTTTTTGGGCCCATAATGGATAAAAACTAATCGGTAATAATAAACCAGAAAATAAATCAATCACAACACGTTTTGCATACATAATTCCACTATTATTAAATAAGAAGAATGTAAGCATTCCCGTCATTAAGTTTATTTGTGTATTAATGATAAAGCTAAATATTAACGATAAGAAGAAATATAACCACGTTTGAAAATTCGTTGTAATTTGTAATGAAAATAACAAAGTAACGATGACCATACCTGGGATTGAAAAGAACGCAAAACGAAATATCCCTTCGCCAAGACCTTGCATAACTTTCATTCCTAAATAGTTATATGGACGAATTAGTTCTACCGCCACACGCCCTTCTTGAATCTCCATCGCAATTTCTCTATCTATATTATTGAAATAAAAAGCACGTGCCATCCATGCGATCGCAATATACGTGGTCATTTGCGAAATAGATAAACTTTCAATATTCTCTTTCCCGCTATAAATCGCTTGCCATAAAAAATAATACGCACCGATATTAATCGTATAAATTAAAATCCCGCTGTAATAATTTGTACGATAAGCAAGCATCATTAAAAAGCGAATGCGAATCATTTCAATATACTTACCCATGCTTAATACCTTCTTCATAAATGTTACGAATTATTTCCTCTGTAGACACTTCGTTAATTTTTAAATCTTTAATTTGAAAAGCTTGTACTACTTTAGAAATAAGCATTGAAATAATAATTTCTTCATTCGGTATTTTTGCAAGCCACGCATTTTCCTCTTTCGCTTTTGACCAAACGACTTGACTATCTGGCATAACCATCGATAACATCTGATAAGAAACTGGAGCGACAAATTGAAAATGGATTTCCTTCTCTGCTCCCCACTGTGTGCGAAGGTTATTTAAAGAACCGTCATACATAATATTTCCTTCATCCAGCATGATAACGCGCTCACATAAAGCTTCAATGTCAGTAATATCATGTGTTGTTAATAAAATTGTTGTTTTATAACGTTCATTCATCTCTTTTAAGAATTCACGTATTTTCAATTTCACAAGAACATCTAGCCCTATTGTTGGCTCATCTAAAAATAGTAACGGTGGATTATGAATTAATGCTGCCGCTAATTCACAGCGCATCCTTTGGCCAAGAGATAACTTTCGGACAGGCTTATCTAATAAAGGACCAATATCTAACGTTTCGATTACGTGCTCCATATGTTCCTTATACTGAGCGTCTGAAACACCGTACACTTTCTTCAATAAACGAAACGATTCTTGTACCGCAATATCCCACCAAAGCTGAGAGCGCTGACCAAAAACAACACCAATTGTTCTCACAAATTCTTCTCTTTGTTTATGTGGATTCATTCCGTTCACCGTGATTTGCCCTGAAGTCGGAGTCAAAATCCCTGTAAGCATTTTAATCGTCGTTGATTTACCAGCACCATTCTCACCAATATAACCAACCATTTCACCTTGCTTCACATTAAAAGACACATCATTTACTGCTGGTACTATTTTATAATTACGATTTAATAAATCGCGAAATGCCCCCTTTAATCCCGGACGACTTGAATAGGCTGTAAACTCTTTACGTAACCCTTGTACCTCAATTACCGATTTCATAATCGGACCCCCTTCCTAAATGTCACAACGAATAGTTTACCCAACTGCTCCTTCTATCACAAACAATACGTCTTTTCTAAAAACATGTTAGAATAATACATAGATTTTTGTAAGGAGATGAATTGTAGTGAATTTCACGAAATCAGAAGCATTACATAAAGAAGCTTTAGAACATATCGTTGGTGGTGTTAATAGTCCTTCTCGTTCTTTCAAAGCAGTTGGAGGCGGTTCTCCCGTTGCAATGGAACGTGGAAAAGGTGCTTATTTCTGGGATGTAGATGGAAATAAATATATCGATTATTTAGCAGCATACGGTCCTATTATTACTGGACATGCTCACCCCCATATAACAAAAGCAATTACAACAGCTGCTGAAAATGGTGTACTATACGGAACGCCAACAGCACTAGAAGTAAAATTTGCAAAAATGTTAAAAGAAGCAATGCCTGCATTAGATAAAGTCCGCTTCGTAAACTCTGGTACAGAATCCGTTATGACAACCATTCGTGTTGCCCGCGCTTACACTGGTCGCACAAAAATTATGAAATTTGCTGGTTGTTACCACGGTCATTCCGATTTAGTACTTGTAGCAGCTGGTTCTGGCCCTTCTACTCTTGGAACTCCTGATTCAGCTGGTGTGCCACAAAGTATTGCACAAGAGGTTATTACCGTTCCCTTTAATAATGTAGAAACTTTAAAAGAAGCGTTAGATAAATGGGGACATGAAGTAGCAGCTATCCTTGTAGAGCCAATCGTTGGAAACTTCGGTATTGTAGAGCCTAAACCTGGATTCCTTGAGAAAGTAAATGAGCTTGTCCATGAAGCTGGTGCATTAGTAATTTATGATGAAGTTATTACTGCTTTCCGCTTTATGTACGGTGGTGCTCAAGACTTACTTGGCGTAACACCAGACTTAACTGCACTTGGTAAAGTTATCGGCGGCGGACTTCCAATTGGCGCTTACGGTGGTAAGAAAGAAATTATGGAACAAGTTGCCCCGCTTGGACCTGCATATCAAGCTGGTACAATGGCAGGAAATCCTGCTTCTATGGCATCTGGTATCGCTTGTCTAGAAGTTCTTCAACAAGAAGGCGTATACGAGAAATTAGATGAACTTGGCGCAATGCTTGAAAAAGGAATTTTAGAGCAAGCTACAAAACATAATATCGATATTACAGTAAACCGCCTAAAGGGTGCATTAACTGTATACTTCACGACAAATACAATTGAAGATTACGATGCAGCCAAAAATACAGATGGTGAAATGTTCGGTAGATTCTTCAAACTTATGCTCCAAGAAGGTATTAATTTAGCACCATCTAAATATGAAGCATGGTTCTTAACGACAGAACATACACAAGAAGATATCGAATATACAATCGAAGCTGTTGGAAGAGCATTTGCTGCTTTAGCAGACAATAAATAATACTGTCATTACAAGGAAAAAAGAAAGGTTACCTTTCTTTTTTCCTTTTTTCTATTTCATAAATCCCGCATTAATAGTATAATTATTCATAATTATCTGTTTTATATTCTTTTAGATCGTTATTATCTCTGTGTACAAGGTGATTTACACCTTAAATAGTAAGATTATTCAATCTTTTACAAGAGGGGGGATTGACGGATGCTCAATAAAAAAAATACATGGACACCGTCTTTATTTCGAGATTATAAAAATGCAGAACATGATGCGTGTGGAATCGTTTCCGTTATGGAAAAAAGAAAAATTCCTACAAAAGAAAATATCGACCTTTGTATACAATCACTAATCAAAATGAACCATAGAGCTGGTTTCATCAATGGCGAAGGCGATGGTATTGGAATCCATATTGATGTACCAAAAGCACTTTGGAACGAAAAATTGAAAAGTAGCGGATATAATCCAACGATTGTGGATCATCCCCACTTTATCGTTGGACATTTTTTTCTAAACAAAAAAGAAAATATTGTTGACTTAAAAAATTACATTCGTACGCAATTAAACAATGAAAACTTTACTATTATTTTCGAAAGTGATGATGTAATAAATTCCGATGCACTCGGTCCACTTGGTAAACAGGAAGAACCTTTATTTTGGCAAGTTGCCCTTATCGCTGAAAATGAAGTTAAAAGTATTGAGCAAACATTATTTGCTGTAACGATAAAAATAGAGGAAAACGAAGCGATTCACGTTGCTTCATTAAGTCGTGATCATGTTGTATATAAAGTTCTAGGTGCTGGAGATACACTTGTTGCCTATTACAACGATTTACAACACCCACTTATCGCTTCAACTATGACACTAGGACATAATCGCTATTCTACTAATACATTATCTAATTTTTTTCGTGTACAACCATTTAGCATTCTCGGACATAATGGTGAAATTAATACAATTGCCAAATTACGTGATCAAGCCGAAATGATTCATGTACCACTAACGGCAGGGGGAAGTGACTCCCAAGATTTAAACCGCACCTTAGAGACTCTTCTTGTTCAATATAACTACAGCTTATTTGAAGCGATGGATATACTATTCCCACCAATTATTAATGAAATAAAACTATACGAAACAAACTTACAAAACTTATACACTTATATAAGAGAAGCTTGGGGACATTTCGCACAAGGACCAGCTGGCATTATTTCACGCTATAAAGATGAAGCTGTATTCAGCGTCGATTCCCTTGGCCTACGACCAGTATGGAAAGTAGAAACAGAAAGCTCTTATATTTTCTCTTCTGAACCTGGAGTTGTATCACCAACCGAATATGTAGAAGAACCGAAACCACTCGCTCCTGGAGAAAAGGTCGGATTAAAATGGAATGAACAAGATGAACTTGTTCTTTATGAATACGACAAATACCAAATTGAAGTATATAATCGTTTCCAAAAACGAATCGATGTTAACAATTATCATTTAAACTTATCTATCCCTGAAGCGAAAGAAATCCAAGGATTATGTGATTCTGTTCAAGTTGAAACGAAACAGTACGTTTCTTTCGGGTGGGATCGAGAGCATATTCAGCTCCTTGAACAGATGGCAACAAAAGGAGTTGAGCCAATTCGGTCACTTGGTCATGACTCGCCACTTGCTGCACTCGATACGGATAGACGAAATATTGCTGACTTTATTAAGGAAAGTGTAGCCGTTGTTACAAATCCAGCAATCGATCGCGATCGAGAGGTCGAACACTTCTCCACACGGACGATACTTGGAGAGCGTCCAAGTTTATTAAGCGGCGCTAAACAGCCATTTGTAGTTGAGATGCTTTCACCAATTATTTTAGAAGGAAGTGTTGCACAATCTATCGCAGAGGAATTGCACACAATTACGTACGAACAACTTATACAGTTGTTCGTTACACATAGTTCTATCGCTACAATTTCTGCCACCTTCAGTCCGTTAGAAACTTTACAATGCGCATTAAATCGAATTAGTTCCGAAGCGATAGCTGCCGTTAACAATGGTGCTTCCCTACTATTATTAGATGACGCAAAAGCTCATCTAAATGAACAGTTATGGATGGATCCACATTTAGTTACCGCTAAAGTACATCAAGTATTAAGTGAAAATAAATTACGCAGAAACTGTTCTCTCGTTATACGTTCTGGTGCCCTTCGTTCCTTACACGATATCGTCACACTATATGGATTAGGAGCAGACAGTATTAATCCATATTTATTGTTCGCGACCATAAATGATGGATCAAAAACACCAATTATGAATCTGTATAATGCACTTAATAAAGGACTAGAGAAAGTCATTTCAACAATTGGAATTCATGAGTTACGTGGTTACGGCCGCCTCTATTCCTCTATCGGATTACATGAGGAAATCGCAAATATATTACAAATTACGAATTTCTTCGGTTCAAATGATTTAGCTTTTTCACTTGAATCGCTTGCTAAAGATGCGAAATCGCGGGCAAATGATTATAACAACCCTAAAATTAGAATGCGAAAATCATTTCATATATTCCCACGGATTTGGAAAGCAATTGGTGATGTTGCAAAAGGAAATTCTTATGATGATTACCGCGATAAGTTAAGTGAATTAGAAGACAATAATCCGATTGCAATCAGACACCTTGTTCAAACGAAACAAACAAAGCATGTCGTTCCGGCTGAAGAAGTGTCTATTAGCATTCAAAATCATGATTTACCGTTTATTATTAGTTCCATGTCATTCGGTTCTCAAAATGAAATTGCCTTTCGTGCATATGCAGAAGCTGCCGATCAGCTAAATATGATTAGTTTGAACGGTGAAGGCGGCGAAATTAAAGATATGATTGGCAAATACCCAAATACACGTGGACAACAAGTTGCATCTGGCCGATTTGGAGTAAACGCTGAACTACTAAATTCATCAAATTTAATTGAAATAAAAATCGGTCAAGGCGCAAAACCTGGCGAAGGCGGACATTTACCAGGTTCTAAAGTAACCGCAAAAATTGCTGAGGCACGTAACGCTACAATTGGATCAGATTTAATTTCGCCTTCTAACAACCATGATATTTATTCGATTGAAGATTTAGCTCAAATGATTACAGAAATTAAAACGGCTAATCAACTTGCAAAAGTAGCCGTAAAAGTCCCTGTCGTTCCTAACATTGGAACAATTGCTGTCGGTATCGCTAAAGCTGGCGCTGATTTTATTAACATTAGCGGATTTGACGGCGGAACAGGGGCTGCACGTATTCATGCATTACAACATGTAGGTCTTCCAGTAGAAATCGGTGTTAAAGCTGCTCACAACGCTCTACTAGAAGCAGGTATGAGACATAAAGTAGAAATTTGGGCAGATGGTGGTATTCGAAGTGTAAATGATGCCTTAAAAATCATGCTTCTTGGAGCAAACCGTATTGGGTTTGGTACATTATCAATGATTGCCATCGGCTGTACAACTTGCCGTGGTTGTCATCTAGATACTTGCCACGTTGGAATTGCAACACAAATTGAATCTGAAGCACAAGCGAAAGAACATGGATTACGCCGCTTCGTCCCGCGCGAATTAGAAAGCGCAGTTGCTGGCCTATTAAATTTATTCACCACTTTCGGTTTAGAATTAAAACGGTTAACAGGGCAACTCGGTTATACAAATTTACAAGAAATTGTCGGGCGTTCCGATTTATTAGAACAAGTTCGAGGTCAAGATTTGTTAGAGTTATGTAATTTACTACAAACGATAGAAAATTCAACTGTTACAACAAGAGTATCTGTGGAAGAAAAACAATTTGAAACAGTGCATTCTCCTCACTCAAAAGAATTAGTAGGAGTTGGCGTAGAACAACGAGTTATGGGCGGTTTAGAATCTTGTTATCGCGTTCGTAGTAAATTATATGAAGATACAAAGCTTGAACCACTTACATTAAAGTATACAAATGGCTCTGTTCCTGGAAATGGATTAGGTGCTTACAATAGTGAAAACTTATTTATACACGTAAATGGCGGCGCACAAGATGGCATTGGCAAAACTTCATTTGGCGGTGGCATTTATATAACGAAAGCAAAAGGTAAAAATGGAACATATTATAATGGGTCTGTCGGAAAAGGATTTGGATATGGTGCACAAAAAGGTGCATTATACGTGCAAGGTAACGCTGACGCTCGTGCTGGTATTCGCCTTTCTGGAGCAGACATGATAATTGGAGGGAGAATGACAAAACCACTCCGTGAAAAAGAGCAAGGAAATATAGGATCATACTCGAATATTAAAGGTTTCGCTTTTGAATATATGACAAATGGGCGGGCTCTTGTTTTAGGAGATCCTGGTCCATGGATCTGTGCTGGTATGACTGGTGGTGTTGTTTATTTACGTCATGATTCAAACTTAGGTTTAACAGAAAAAGCCTTAAAAAGAAGAATCGCAAAAGGTGCAAATGTTACATTACAATCAATTAGTAAAAATGGTGTGCAAGATGTAACTGAACTATTGCTAGATTATATTCGTGTATTAAATGAGCATGAGCAATATGAGGAAGTTGCTTTGTTAACCCCGTTACTAGATGATATGCAGCAGCAATTTTTTGAAATTATCCCGAAAAAGGAGCAGGCTGATCCATCTATCTCAACTGAGTGATATATACCCTTTTTATTTTCAATAAAAAATTGACGAAGTATACTTCTCATAGTAATCTATAGTAACAATTTGAAACCTGCTGAAATTCAGCAGGTTTTTTTACTAAAAATTAATGTTTAAAAAGAATTAGGAAAAAATTATAAAGTGAAACTTTAATCAGTGGGGGTTTTGTTCATCCCCCACTGATTATTAGCCCACACCAATCGGGCATTTACGGGCAGCCCGACTCCCACCTAACTCCTTTGCTCTAGCCGAACTTTGAGGTAGGAGTTCTACTGCCCGCAAATAGCGGGATAAATGAATCTTAATTTCTTTTTTTATATCACTAAAATATCACTTGCTAACATATTGTAATGAATGTATAGTATCATGTTGTACATTCATTATGACAAGAGAAAGGATCTTATTAAGGGTATGAAACTTGGTGCTCGCATTTTAAAAACGGGTATTGCCATCACATTAGCTTTATTTGCTTGTATTTTACTTCACTTACCGAGTCCGGTATTTGCGGGAATCTCAGCTATATTCGCTGTTCAACCGTCTGTATATCGTTCATATTTAACTGCACTTGAACAAATTCAAGCAAACGTAATTGGTGCGGTATTCGCTATCGTATTTGCTACTGCTTTTGGACATAATCCTTTTATTATTGGATTAACATGTATATTAGTAATTGCTCTTACATTACAATTACGATTAGAAAACACAATATCAATTGCTTTAGTAACAGTTATCGCCATTATGGAGTATCAAGGCGAAGATTTCTTTAGTTTTGCCTTACTTCGCTTTGCGACGATTATGATCGGAATTATTGCGGCTTCAATTGTAAATTTAGTGTTTATGCCGCCAAAATACGAAACAAAGCTTTATCATCGTATCGTTGATAATACAGAGGAAATTGTGAAATGGATTCGAATGAATAGCAGGCAAGCTTCTGACTTTACAACGTTAAAAACTGATATTGATCGTATGAAAGAAAAAATGATCAAACTAAACCATTACTATTTGCTGTATAAAGAAGAAAGAAGCTACACGAAAAAAGTACAGTTCGCAAAAATTCGTAAGCTCGTTTTATTCAGACAAATGTTAGCGACGACAAGCCGTGCTTTAAGTACGTTAAAATCATTACATCGCACTGAAAATGAACTGCGCTATATGCCAGAAGAATTTCAGGAATCTATTCAAAACGAACTTGACTCATTAACGCATTATCATGAACAAGTTTTATTAAAATTTATTGGTAAAGCAAAGAAACAACAATCCGTTGAGATGCTTGATGAAGTTGAAACAGGTAAACAAGAATTAATTGATATCTTTATGGAGTATCAAAACAAAGATGATGAGGAAGCATATAAAACATGGTTACATCTATTCCCTCTTATTTCTTCAATTATTAATTATAGTGAAGAAGTAGAGCATTTAGATTTACTTGTGGATAGCTTCTACACATACCATAAACCAGAAACAGAACTCCAAATCGACGATAAAAAAGAAGACGAATAAAAAACAGCTCCTTTTACGCTAAAGGAGCTGTTTCTGTTATATTTTGAAGTTGATATAAATTGTAATAGAATCCCCCTTTTTTCATTAACTCTTCATGAGAACCTGTTTCTTTAATTTCACCATCTTCAATGTAAATAATTGTATCAACATGCGTAATCGTTGCTAATCGATGTGCAATTATAATCGTCGTCCGATCAGCAGCTAACGTTTGAAGTGCCTCTTGAATATACCGTTCGTTTTCTAAATCTAAAGCAGAAGTTGCTTCATCTAATATAAGTAACGATGGATTCTTTAGAAATACTCGCGCAATTGCTACACGTTGCCTTTGCCCACCAGATAACTTCACACCACGTTCTCCAACAACAGTATTGTAACCATCTGGTAACTCTATAATAAAATCATGAATTTGCGCGGCTTTGGCTGCTGCAATCACTTCTGTCTCTTTAGCTTTCGGATTTCCATATAAAATATTAGCTCCGATTGTATCGCTAAATAATAAATTATCTTGCAGTACAATTCCAATATGGCTACGTAAATTTCTCATATCATACTTTCTTACATCTATCCCATCTACATAAACTGACCCTTCCGAAACATCATAGAAACGCGGAATTAAACTAGCAAGAGATGACTTTCCTCCCCCACTCGCTCCTACAAGTGCTACCTTCTCTCCTGGCCGCATAGTTAATGACAAGTTATGTAATATCTCTTTTTCATCTGCATTATAACGAAAAGACACATTATCAAATACAATTTCTCCATTTAATTTTTTCGCTTGTACCGCATTTGGCACATTAACAATATCGTACTTTTCATCTAACAGTTCAAACACTCGATCCATCGAGGCGAAAGATTGCGTTAATGTTGTAGATGAATTAACAAGGCGGCGAAGCGGACTATATAAACTATCCATATAACCAACAAAAGCTACCATAGTCCCTAGCGTTAACCGACCTTGAATTACTTCATATGCTGCAAAACCAATGACAAGTAACGGGCCTAAATCAGTTAAAGTATTTACTGCCGAAAATGTTCTCGCCGTCCAACTTGTATGCGTTAATGCTTTCGTTAAAAATTCACTATTTCTTTTTTCAAACTGCTTACCCTCATACTCTTCTAATGCAAAGCTACGCGTCACTTGCATTCCTTGAATACGTTCATGTAAATAACCTTGCATAGTTGCTAACGCTTGTGAACGTTCTTTCGTCAATTTTCGAAGACGTCCGAAAAAATATTTCACCGCAACAACATAAATAGGTAAAATCAATAAAGCAACAAACGTTAACTTTATGTTCATAGAAAACATAACAATAATAGCAATCGCAATTGTCGCAGTATCTAACCAAACATTCATTAAACCGGTAATTACAAAATCCTTCGTTTGCTCTACATCATGGATTACACGTGAAATAAGCTCTCCTGTTTTTGTATTCGAATAATAACGCAAGCTCAATTTTTGCAAGTGACCAAAAATATGTTTCCGCAAATCATATAGTATTGTATTCGCGATACGTTGCGCGAAATATTGACGATAATATTCAATCGGTGGCCTTAATACTGCAAAAATAAAAAAGGCTATCCCGATCGCCGTTATTAATTGGGACGTTTTATCTTGAAGTGAACCCCCACCTTGGATTACATCGTCGATAATATACTTTAATAACCATGGCATAATAAGCGGGATACCGAACTTAACTAGACCGATAACAATTGTAATAGCAATAAGCCATCTATATGGTTTAACAAATTGTAAATATCTTTTTATACCTTGCACATAATCCCCCCTCTAATAGGACAAACCTGCCGGGAAATCCCCTGCAGGTTTGTTTTAATTTCTGTACATTAAATATCTCTCATACCACATATCTACGAAATCTGGTGCAAATGGACCTTTTCTTTGATGAATCCACTGCGTTAAATGTGCTACATTTCGCTTTAAAATTGTATCAATAACAGGTGGATATTGCATGATTTGACTATGCTTTTCATACTCATCTTCATCTAACAGTGTATATGTCATATCTGGATACACTTTAATATCTAAATCATAATCAATATACTTTAATGCTTCTGAATCATATGCAAAAGGAGAACTTAAATTACAATAATAATATACACCCTCTTCTCTTAGCATCCCAATCACATTAAACCAATAGTTTGCATGAAAATAACAAATTGCAGGTTCCCGAGTAACCCATGTTCGGCCATCTGATTCTGTAACTATTGTTCGATCATTCGCTCCAATTACAAGACTCTGTGTCCCTTTTAAAATCGTTGTCTCTTCCCACATTCTATGAATGGAGCCATTATGTTTATAACTATGTATTTGTACTTTTTCTCCTTCTTTGGGAAATGCCATATATGCTCCCTTCTTTCAACTGCAAATGCCCTTCTTAAATTAAATCAACTATCCTTTGAACTGCATTCACTTTTTTCTATTATAACTTTTTTGTCGAAATTTTAAAACTAAAGCGACAAGACTCTATTTTTCACACTGCATGTTTATTGTTGAATACCATATCCCTACTGAGGCTTTTCCTGACTCATTTATAAATGAGGAAATAATAACAGAAAAAGCCCTTCCTTATTTTCATGTTAAGAAGGACTTTTCATCTGAAGGTAAGAACATATCTTATCCTAAATTTGAAATCATTTTTTCAGTTTCAAAAGATTTAATCACACTATTCGTTTGCTTTTCGAATTTTTCATGTAATAGTTTCAATGCTATTTCTGTTCTATATATTTCTTGGCGAATAAAATGTAAGTCTTTTTTATCGCACGTATCCTTTTCACTCACTTCAATTTGCTGATACTTCTCTAAGTGTGATTGCAATTTTAACAGCTCATCCATCGTTTCCAATTGCTCTCCTACCAACTTATCAAAATCCTTCATTACTTACCCCCTTTTAGATTTATTCATTAGTTATTATTCCTAATTACATATTTCTAATCTTTAACTTCCTTCTCCTTTGACTACATTTGTTGACTTATTAGAAGTTATGTCGTTCACTTTCTTTTCATTACAATGACCCGCACACAAAGAAAACACTTCTCTCGAATTGGAGAAGTGTTTTTCTTTCATTACTCGTTTGAACTAGAAGATTGTGCTTGTTTTGCAGCTGATTTTGCATTTTGTTTTTTCACAGCATGCACGTCTGTTTCAGTTGCAAATTCTGTACCATAACTAGCGTTTGCACTTTGTGCACCAGAAGCTTGTGCTTTCTTTGCTTCTGATTGTGCGTTTGCTTGTTTTACTGCTTGTACATTTGTTTCAGTCGCAAACTCTGTACCATAACTAGCATTTGTACTTTGAATGCTAGCACCAGAAGTTGCCTTGTTATAACCTTGTTGTTTTTTACTCATCTTTCTCACCTCCACAACCAATAATGTAACCAATTCACTCGGAAACTATCCGTAATTTTTTGTTGAAAAATTTCCGCATATATCTCTTAATACTCATTCAAACTATAGGGTACGGAGGTGGAAATATGTATATAGGACGCGATATGACTGAACTAACGATGATTTCAAAAAATGAATGGAAAGAAGATGAATTAGCTTATTTTCATCATTCATTACAACAGATTTTGCCCTATTTAAACGCAGAAGGTCAAAGTATTTATAAAGAAATTGTAATAGAAATTGAATCAAGAGGTGGCTTACAAGAAGGTAATGCCAGTTGGACTCATGGGACAAAAATTTCTTACGATTAAAAAAGTGTTCCCAATCTAGGGAACACTTTTTTTGTTTATCCCGCTTTAATGGGCAGTAAGACCCCCACCTCAAAATGCAGCGAAAGCAAAGAATTTATGTGGGGGATCAACTGCCCATAAAAGTCCGATTAGTTCAACTAATAATCAGTGGGGGATGAAGAAAACCCCCACTGATTAAAGTTTCACTTTATTGCATTGTAATTTTCTCAACACAACTCTCATAAATCGTACGATGCGATTTAGAGAAAGGTAACTGCTCAAATGCTTCTTTCGATACAAACTTTAATGTATCTGTTTCAACAATATCACCAGTTACTTTTCCGTAAAATACGAATATATCCCAGGTGCGATGCGTAAACGTATGTTGCACATTCATTGCGTACTCATCAATAGAAATCGAAAGCTCAAACTTTTCCTTCATATAATCTATAAGCTGTTCTTTCTGACTTCGAATCCCTTCACCAAGTTCAATATTCGGAAACTCCCACATATTAGCTAATAATCCGCTACTTGGACGTTTATTAATAACGTAACGACCATCTTCAGTTTGAAGTACTCCTGCAACAAGCGGTACCATTGTAGGAGCTTTCGCTTTACTTTTTACTGGTAGTTCTTTTTGAACACCTTCAGCATATCCCCTACAATGCTCACGTACAGGACAAAGTAAGCATGCTGGATTTTTAGGAATACAAATTAGTGCACCTAATTCCATCAAACCTTGATTAAAATAAGATGGATTTTCAGCTGAAATAATTTCCCGCACAATCTCTTCAAACACTTTTCTAGTTTTCGGTTTTGCAATGTCATCCCATACTGATAAAATACGGGATAACACGCGCATAACATTTCCGTCAACTGCTGGCTCTGGTATACCATATGCGATACTTAAAATTGCACCTTTTGTATATGGTCCCACTCCTTTTAATTTTTCAATTTTCTTTACATCACTCGGTACTATCCCGCCATATACTTCTTTTACCTCTTTTACAGCCGTGTGTAAATTTCGTGCTCTAGAATAATACCCTAAACCTTCCCATGCTTTTAATACTTCTTCATCATCAGCATTTGCTAAAGCTTCCAACGTAGGGAACTTCCCCATAAAATTTGCGTAATATGGTTTTACAGCTTCTACCCTTGTTTGCTGTAACATAATTTCCGAAACCCAAACACGGTATGGATCTTTATTTTTTCGCCACGGTAAGTCGCGTTGCTCTTTTTCAAACCAACCAATTAAATCATTTTGAAACTGCTCTATGTTAAATTTTTCTAATATTTCAAGTGTCAAACTTGATCCCCCTCATTTTTTTGCATATACGTACTATTATAAAGATTTTTAGGAAAAAATTTAAGTAAGATGACATAGGAAATAGAAGGCAAAGGACTTGAGGTATCGAATAAAAAGAGTTACATTAATAAAAAACGGAGGTGGATTTCTATGGACACAGCCACTCACCTTGTTATGGGTGTCACTTTAGGTAGTTTGGCAACATTAGACCCAGCTATAGCGCAAAGTGATATTGGACCACAAGCAGTTATGCTCGCTACAATTGCTGGTTCCAATATTCCTGACATCGATACAGTTTTAAAATTGCGTAATAACGCTAAATATATAAGAAATCATCGCGGGGTTACTCATTCCATTCCTGCAGTAATTCTTTGGTCATTCCTTATAAGCGGCATCTCTTTCGCCTTCTTTTCAGACGCTCCATATCTTCATCTACTACTTTGGTCATTTATAGCTGTCTTTCTTCACGTCTTTGTAGATATTTTCAATGCCTACGGTACACAAGCGTTACGGCCTTTCACAAAAAAATGGGTCGCACTCGGCATAATTAATACGTTTGATACTGTGATTTTCTTTATCCATATACTTGCGATTGCTTGCATGCTCGTAGGTTCCCATAAAGGATATACAGCCTTAGCTGCATATATATTAATGATTGTTTACTATATCGGACGGATTATGATGCATAGAAATATAAGAAGCGTTGTACACAAACGTTTCAAACATGTTGAGAAGATCATCATTTCTCCTTCTTATCGATTTTATCATTATCATTTAGCAGTCGTTACGACTGATTATTACTACGTTGCGAGATGGCATCGTGGTAACATTATGATATACGATAAGTTCGATCGGGTACCGTTCCCAGATAACGCTATTATGAGAGCTGCTAAACAAGATGAAAACATCTCGGCCTTCTTATCTTTCTCTCCTGTATATCGTTGGGATATTTTTGATTATGATAACTATTACGAAATTCGATTCATTGATTTGCGCTATCGAAGTAAAGATTATTATCCATTCGTTGCAATCGTTCAGCTCGATCAAAATTTAAATATTATTAATTCTTATACCGGATGGATTTTCAGCGAAGAAAAACTTCGAAAGAAACTGGAATTGCTTCCACATTAAAAAAAGCGACTTTAGTCGCTTTTTTAATGTTTTAAATGGTCTTCTTGATTAATTAAATGGCTGTATTTCGGATTATTTGTACGCATTTCATGAAGACGCGCTCCATGATTATTAATCCATGTTCTTACTACTTGCTCAGTCATCTCCTCCCCTTGATAACGACCTGATTTCGCATAAGTTGTTTGAAAATCTTCCCAAAGTAATTCAACCCACGCACGAGCTTGTCCGTAAGAAAGCTTGTCATTCTTGTCTAATAATTCTTTCGTTAATGCTTCATAAATATCATTCATGTTCTAATCTCCTTTTACCTATTTATCCCTTCATTTCTAAAGGATAGTTTCTTCTATTTTGCACATTCTATAAGTGATACTTCTTAAAGAGGTATCAACTGATGATGAGGAGGGCGTTCGCAATGGGTAAACAAGCCGAATTTTGGTCTGAGTCAAAAAACAACAGCAAAATCGACGGTCAGCCGAAAGCGAAATCACGCTTCGCTTCGAAACGACCTAACGGCACAATTAACACGCACCCACAAGAACGTATGCGTGCTGCAAATCAGCAGGAAGAGTAGTACAGGTACAGCCTAAAAAATTAACTTCCTACACGAGGTGATAAAGATGAGCTACCGTGATCGTTTAGATAGTCGTTCTGAATTATTTAACCATACGTGGACTCGTCCGAAACATGCGAAAGCGCAAGTTAACGGACAGACGCAACAAACCCAGTCTCTCATTATATTGGCCAACGAATGTAAAAAACGCCAATTTTAGAATCTCCTATCTCCTTTAACGCCTACCAAAGATGAAAACCAGAGAGATATTCGCTCTCTGGTTTTTATTTTTCTTGCAACAAGGAAATTGGTATCCCAATCTCTTCATTATCATTTTGCTTATAACCCCAAGCAAATACCCCATTGAAGTACGTAATTTTAAATAATACACCAGGTTCTTCTACTAATTCATATGTCTCACCAATATGGAATTTGTTTATATCAGTCATGTAAGCACGGGCCATGGCCATCTTTCTCATTAATACATCGAATTCATTTACAATTCCAAGTTGCTCAGCCTTTACTGCTTGCTCCTTCAAAGCGCCAATTTCTTCTCTAAGCTCATGCGGTGTCATTTCACTGTAGCGTTTTGGCATATTCATCTTATTATTCCCCTCATCCCTCTTCACGTTTCATTTGTAAAAATATCTCTATTTCATCAATAGAAAATCCTTTTCGATATAACGCTTGTTTCATCTTATTTTCGAATGTCCATCCATCATACTTCCTATATTTCTCATAATATTTATTCCCATGATAGTGTAAAGCTTCTTGTTGCTTTTCGTCATCTTTTTCGTCTTTCAATTCTTCCAAACAAATTTGAATCACATCTCTAGAATATCCTTTACGAACAAGCATTTCATCTAACTTTAGCTTCATTTGTAAAAATGAATGCTTTTGATAAGATTTTTTCTTTTTTTCTACAAGAATCAAAGCATTTTCAATTTGCTTCTCCTTTGGATACTCTTGTAAACTATGTGTAATGATTAGATCCTGAACGCCTTTATTTAACAGCTCTCTTTTTATAACAGTTGGACCTTTTCGATTCACATTACTTTGCGTTCGCGTATATAAAATGGCATACTCTTTATCATTAATATATCGGTCATGTAATAATTTCGAAACGACTTCAGAGATGATGGCCTGTCCCACTTCTTTTTTTCGTAAAAAATCTTCTATTTCTTGTTTCGTTCTCATTTGATAGGATAAATAGGAGATTGCTTGTAAATATGCTTTTTGTACCTCTTCATTGAACAAAATATTGCCTAACTCTATTTCATCAATTTCTAAACCTTTTTGTAATCCATGTTTCATTAAGATTACTTGATCCACACTAAATCCGTACTCTTCACCTTGACCTTTATCAATATAAATATTAAATCGCTCTTTCGATCGTTTTTGCACTTCTATTTTTGTAATGACAGCCATACTCTCACCTCTCTATTATTTTAACATAGTCAAGGAACATTTTTGCTTTTCAAGAATATATATAATGAGGAGGAAATAATTATGAAAATTGCAATTTCTGGTGGTACTGGCTTTATCGGCAAATATCTATCTACTTTTTTCATTCAAAAGGGATACACAGTCTATATCCTTACCCGAAAAAATAAAATTGAAACTTCAAACCCTAACCTTCAATACGTACAATGGACACCAGATTTACCTACTTTCCCCCTCTCTTCTATTGATATAGTTATTAATCTAGCTGGAGAGTCAATCAATAGTAGATGGACAAAAAAACAAAAAGAAGCAATTTTAAACAGTAGAATTCAAGCAACAAGAGGACTTATTAAACAACTACAAACACTCAGCACAAAACCACATACATTTATTAACGCAAGTGCTATTGGATACTACGGAACTTCTGAAACAGAGTCTTTTACCGAGCAGCAAGAAACTCCCGGAAATGACTTTTTAGCAGAAACAGTATTTTTATGGGAGCAAGAAGCATGTAAAGCACGTTCTCTTGAAATCAGAACAATATACGCAAGATTCGGAGTCATATTAGGTGCAGACGGAGGTGCTCTTCCAAAGATGCTACTTCCCTATCAATTTTATATCGGAGGCACAATTGGATCTGGAAACCAATGGTTATCATGGATTCATATAGATGATGTCGTTCGCATGATTGATTTCATCATACACAAAGAAGAAATTAATGGTCCTCTTAATATTACAGCCCCGTTACCTATAAGAATGAAGGAATTTGGAGAAACCATGGCAACTATAATGAGAAAACCTCATTGGTTACCTGTCCCTTCATTTATGCTTCACGCTTTATTGGGTGAGATGAGTATACTTGTACTAGAAGGGCAACATGTATTACCTAGTAAAGCAATTGAACATGGGTACCAATACACATTTCCGACAATAGACCATGCATTACAAAATATACTTTCGCATACAATGTAGTACTTCTAAAACACAGTTTTACAAGGGGTTCCCTTTCAAAACTTTCATTTTCTAGGATTCAGAGCATTACTACACAAATAACCTTTCAGTTACTTTTTCTTCAATCACATTAATATTGTAAAGTAACAGAAATGAGGTACCTATGAAAATATTGCTCAAACAAGCCATTGTGTATCCTATTACATCTCCCAAGTTTCAAGGTGATGTACTCGTTATAGGAGAACGAATTGCTGAGGTCAAACCTTCTATTCAGCCTACTCAAGATATGACCGTTATAGATGCGCGAGCTCTTCATCTCTTACCTGGATTTATTGATGTCCATACTCACCTTGGTCTCTATGATGAAGGCACTGGTTGGGCTGGAAATGACGCTAATGAAACCTCTGAAGTTTCAACACCACATATCCGTTCTTTAGACGGAATCCATCCTTTTGATATCGCATTTCAAGACGCTGTACAAAACGGGATCACAACTGTTCACGTTATGCCTGGGAGCCAAAATATTATCGGCGGTACTACTTGTGTAATAAAAACAGCTGGAACTTGTATTGATCATATGATTATTCAAGAACCTGCCGGCTTAAAGATTGCCTTTGGGGAAAATCCTAAAAAGGTCCATAGTAATGGAACGAAAGAGTCCATAACACGTATGGGGATTATGGGATTACTTCGGGAATCATTCTATGAAGCACAGCACTACGGGCATGAAGCTGATTTTCGAATGCTCCCTATTTTAAAAGCATTACGCCGCGAAATACCGGTACGTATCCACGCTCACCGTGCTGACGATATTAGTTCTGCTTTACGCTTTGCAACAGAATTCAATCTTGATTTACGTATTGAGCATTGTACAGAAGGACACTTTATTGTTGAAGAGCTTTCAAAACACAATTTAAAAGTTTCAGTTGGTCCCACTCTTACACGCCGGTCTAAAATCGAACTAAAAAACAAAACATGGGATACTTACCATATATTATCTAAAAATGGAGTAGAAGTTTCTATAACAACTGATCACCCTTATACACCAATTCAATATTTAAATGTTTGTGCTGCTGTCGCAGTAAGGGAAGGATTAGACGAGAAAACTGCATTGGAAGGAATCACTATATTTCCAGCGAGAAATTTGCGTTTAGAGGATAGAATTGGAAGCATTGAGGTTGGAAAAGACGCTGATCTCGTGTTATGGACACATCATCCTTTCCATTATTTAGCCAAGCCTGTACTAACTATGATTGACGGAAAAATAATTTACAAAAAAAATAAAAAAAACTAGTTTATTTTTTTGACTAGATAAAGTATTATACGATTATAAACTGAATGAAACCATAATCAATTTGTGTCGTGATTATCATTTTCAAATTGATGAATGGGGAAGGCAAATGGTGCGCCACCAGCGTTATAAACTGGTTCTAGTGGGTTCGATTCCCACCCCGAAATTTTTTAAAGATTGATATAAAAATTTCGAGGGTGGGGTGCTTTTTCGTCATGCTACCCTCGTGTGAGGAGGAGTTAGTGTGTTGAAAAAACGCGACTTACACGACAGCCACGTTCTATACGAGTTAATGGTGGATCCAGCTGTCTTCCCTTTTGTGCGTCAAAAGGCTTATTCTTATGAGGAATATTTATTTTTAACGAAACAAACCATTGAAGCCGAAGAGCGTGGAGAGTTAATTTCACGCACAATTTTAGATGAATGGGGTAACCCTATCGGAACAATTACTTTATTTGATGTGCAAGAAAAAGCTGGATTCCTTGGAACATGGCTTGGAAAACCATACCATGGCAAAGGCTATAATAAATTGGCGAAAGATTCATTTTTTAGCGAACTTTTCTATGAGTTAGATATTGAAACCATCTTTATGCGTATTCGCAAAATAAATATTCGTTCTATTAAAGCTGCCGAAAAACTACAATATGTGAATCTAGCAAATGAAACGAGAAAAGCCGTTTATGATGAAATTAACGTAAATGAAGAAGTATATAATCTATATGAAATTCCAAAAGATCAATATACACTTGCAACAATGCGTGATACAACATTCCAAGACGCCCACCACTTAAAAGAAGCGTAATCTAAATTTTTAGAAATAATAATTAATCATTAACCGTTTGGCATATATGTATATCACCCCATGTCTTTGGAAACGATAGATAGTGACTTTAGGACACGAGGTGATTTGTAATGGATAAAAAGAAACGTGACAAAGCGAAAAATACATTATCTAGTACACAAGAAGTTCTATACCAACGAGAATTTCGAAAAGCAGATCGTGCAGCGGGATATCGCTCAAAAAGTATTTAAAGTGAAAATGAATAATTAGAAGTTTTCCCCCCTAATTATTCATTTTCATTACATAATTTTCCCGACTGACAGAAATAACCTAAAAGAGTTCCCTTATACATAAGGGAACTCTTTTGTTGTGGACAACTTTATCCACAACATCGATATGATTGTGAATATTTTTCTAAAAACTTTGATATTTTTATATATTTTCGCACATATCAACTACTGGAATTGTGGATATTTTTCTAAAAATTGTGGACAATGTGGATATAGTTGTTAATATTCCGACTTTACCGTCTAATGAAAGCGCATCCCTTTGTGGATAAAGTGAAGGCTTTTACGGGAAGCTATCTCCCACCTAACGTCCTCGCATTCGCCCAATTTCAAGATGGGAGTCTTACTTCCCTCAAATAGCCGGATAAAGGAATCTTTACAATAAAAGGAACCCTCTTTAAACATATAAAAGAGGGTTACATATTAAGTAAATGATTCTGCAAGAGCAGGTGATTTCATAGGTATATGATTCGGCTCTGCATGATTTTCTTCCAAAATTGTATCCACGATATGACATGCCGGTTCAGGACGATAAATATTTTTCATTGCTTCTTTCATTTGGAGAAGCTTCATATCATCTTGTAATAACGCCTCTGTTTTTGCAAAAACCTCACTGTCATCACGGATTACAACTGCAGCTCCTTTTTTTTCAAAATACAACGCATTTTCATTTTCTTGTCCTGGGACAGGCTTATATAAAATGACAGGTACTTGTAATGCTGCTGCTTCGCTTAATGTAATACCACCTGGCTTCGTAATCATACAAGAAGTAACACGGAATAACTCATCAATGTTTTCAACATAACCAAATACTTTTAAAGCATCCGAATTTTGTTCCTGTAATCCTAATAAATCCTGTTTTAAAGCTTCATTTTTTCCGCAAACGACAACTACTTGTAAATTAGGTACGGCCATAAATGACTGGCATAGTTCTTTTACACTTCCTAGTACCCCATGAGCACCTGCTACAATTAGTAAAATCTTTTTATTCTTACATAACTGATACTTATTATATATAATGTCTTGATTTATCTTTAGCTCAAAACTATTGCGAATTGGAATTCCAGTTTCAACAATTTGTTCCGCAGGTACACCAATATCAACCATCACCTTTTTCACGTGATCAGTTGCTACAAAATAACGATCTACTTCACGATGAATCCATATTTTATGCACACAAAAATCCGTCAACACATTATAAACAGGGATTGAAATACCTGTTTGCTTTTTCAACTCAGGTACAGCTATGATTGGAAAGGTATTAATAACGATATCCGGTTTCTCCACTTGTAAAAGTGATTTCAAACGTTTCCTTCCAAAATTTGCGTACCAAGATGCTATTTTTTTATCATAAATTTTTTCTACCCCGTAATAAAACAAACGATATAATTCTTTTCCTATTGTATAACTTTTTAAATATAAATATTTTGTAATGTCAGTTATAAATGGATGTGATTCTCCAAACAAGTCGCATACAATTACATTTTCAATTCCTTTTTGGCGAAATGTTTGTTCTAATGTTTTCGCTACTTGCACATGACCATTACCGTAATGTGCAGTTAAAATTAAAACCTTGGGGTTTTTTATCAAACAAATCCACTCCTAGCTTTTTGTTTCTCCATATTGCATATACGACAATAGGAAAAACATTTTCCTTAAACATTACATACTTGGATTCCAATATTCCCCTGTTAGCTATGTACCTGTCGTGGATATGCAAAGCATATAAGATTGACCCCTTAATCCTATCCGTGCTCATATCTTTACATTATACTTTCCTATAAGAGCTTTCGCAATAACTTACAAATGTTCTCTATTCCATGATACTCACTCTTTTACTTCTTAATTCTTTTTACTATTTTGATTTCCCTTTACAATTATGTAAATTTCTCCACTTATTCCTTACAAAAATATGGATATTCTTTTTTCAGTATACTCTTTTCTATATATATACTCTAGGTTTTATTGTAAAGAAAGCAAAAAGTCTAATCCAATATTTGGATTAGACTGCTTTTAAAATATGTCTCGCTTGTTCTACATTTTTTTCCGTAGGTGGTTCTACATTTGCGAGTGGATATTTATGCCCAAGCGCCTCCCATTTATATACACCAAGCTTATGATATGGTAGCACTTCAACTTTCTGAACATTAGACAGACTTTGAATAAAGCTAGATAATTTTTGCAGATCCTCTTCATTATCAGTAACACCTGGAACTAATACATGTCGTACCCAAATCGGTTTATTCTTATCCGATAAATAACGAGCAAATTGTAAAATATGTTCATTTGATTTCCCTGTTAATTTACGATGTTTCTTTGAATCAATATGTTTCAAATCCAATAAAACTAAATCTGTATAATCCATTAATTTATCCAACTTTTGCTGGAATTCTGGCCCTTCAGAATAACAACCTCCAGAAGAATCAATTGTTGTATGAATTCCAACTTCCTTACATTTCTTAAATAATTCAATTAAGAAATCTAACTGTAATAATGGTTCTCCACCACTAACTGTTATACCGCCTCCAGAAGCTTCAATAAATGGAAGGTAACATGTCACATCCTGCATTACTTCTTCAACTGTTATTTCTTTTCCTTTACCGATCTCCCACGTATCAGCATTATGGCAATATTGACAACGTAATAAACACCCTTGTGTAAATATGACATAACGAATCCCTGGGCCATCAACAGTACCACAAGACTCTACAGAATGTATTCTTCCTTTTACCATGTTACTTCCTCCTTTATTGAAACAGCCTCCCTCCACTACATATTAAAAGCGGAGGGACACTTTTTTCACTTACATGCTTTCATGCATTGTACGGTTAATTACATCAATTTGTTGTTCACGAGTTAATTTAATAAAGTTAACAGCGTAACCAGATACACGAATTGTTAATTGTGGATATTTTTCAGGGTGCTCCATTGCATCCATTAATGTTTCACGATTAAATACGTTAATATTTAAGTGATGTCCTTCTTTTATTGCATAACCATCAAGCATAGATACTAAGTTGCGCACTTGTACATCATCTTCTTTACCAAGTGCTTTTGGAATAATAGAGAATGTATTGGAAATACCATCTTGTGCATCTTCATATGGTAATTTAGCTACAGATAATAGTGATGCTAATGCACCTTTTGTATCACGACCATGCATTGGGTTTGCGCCCGGTGCAAATGGTTCTCCAGTACGACGGCCATCTGGAGTATTACCAGTTTTCTTACCGTATACGACGTTAGATGTAATTGTTAAGATTGACATTGTATGAACAGAATTTCTGTATGTTTTATGCTTACGAAGTTTATTCATAAATGTTTTCACAAGATTTACTGCGATTTCATCTACACGATCATCGTTGTTACCGTATTTGGGGAAATCACCTTCAATTTCAAAGTCAACTGCAATACCATTTTCATCACGAATTGGTTTTACTTTTCCGTATTTAATTGCACTTAATGAGTCTGCTACTACAGATAATCCTGCGATACCTGTCGCCATTGTACGAAGAACATTTGTATCATGAAGCGCCATTTCAATACGCTCGTAGCTATATTTATCGTGCATATAGTGGATAACGTTTAATGTATTTAAATATAGACCTGCTAACCATTCCATTGTCATATCAAACTTATGCATAACTTCTTCATAATCTAATACTTCAGAAGTAATTGGTGCGTACTCAGGACCAACTTGAGCTTTAGATTTTTCATCTTTACCGCCGTTAATCGCATATAGTAATGCTTTCGCCAAGTTTGCACGTGCGCCGAAGAACTGCATTTGTTTACCGATTCTCATTGCAGATACACAACAAGCAATACCGTAGTCATCACCGTAGTCAGCACGCATAATGTCATCATTTTCATATTGAATTGCTGATGTTTTAATAGACATTTTTGCACAGTAGTTTTTAAAGTTCTCTGGTAATTGTTTAGACCAAAGAACTGTTAAGTTTGGTTCTGGAGCTGGTCCTAAATTATCTAATGTATGCAAGAAACGGAATGAGTTCTTTGTTACTAATGGACGACCATCTAAAGCCATACCACCGATAGATTCAGTTACCCAAGTTGGGTCACCAGAGAATAATTCATTATAATCAGGTGTTCTTGCGAATTTCACAAGACGTAATTTCATAATGAAGTGATCCACGATTTCTTGTACTTCTTCTTCTGTTAAAGTACCATTTTCTAAATCTCTTTCAATGTAAATATCTAAGAATGTAGAAGTACGTCCAAGACTCATTGCAGCTCCGTTTTGCTCTTTAATCGCTGCAAGATATGCGAAGTATAACCATTGGAAAGCTTCTTGTGTATTTGTTGCTGGTTTAGAAATATCAAAACCATGAGAAGAAGCCATTTGTTTTAATTCTTGAAGTGCACGCATTTGCTCAGATAACTCTTCGCGTAAACGCATTGTCTCTTCGCTCATTACACCACCAGTTAAATTAAAATCAGCTTTTTTCGCTTCAATTAAATGATCTATACCATATAGCGCTACTCGGCGGTAATCACCGATAATACGTCCACGTCCATATGCATCTGGAAGACCAGTAATAACACCTGATTTACGAGCCGCTTTCATTTCTGGTGTATATGCATCAAATACACCTTGATTATGAGTTTTACGCCAGTCTCTGAAAATCTTACTAAGTTCTTTATCCATTTCGTATCCATAAGATTCACAAGCTTGTTCCGCCATACGAATACCACCATATGGTTGTAATGAACGTTTAAATGGCTTATCAGTTTGGAAACCGACTACTTTTTCAATATCTTTATTTAAATATCCTGGTTCATGTGATGTAATAGAAGAAACAATTTTTGTATCCATATCAAGAACGCCACCGTTTTCACGTTCTTTTGTTGTTAAATCCATTACTTGATCCCAAAGTGTTTTCGTTGCTTCAGTTGCTCCCGCTAAGAAAGATTCGTCCCCTTCGAAAACGTTTACATTATTTAAAATGAAATCGCGAACATCAATCTCTGCTTTCCATTTTTCACCTTTAAAGTTTTCCCATGCGTTTTTTACATTTTCTAATATTTGAGTCATCCTAATCTCCTCCATTTTTGATTAGTACAGGAATAAGATTTTTTATATAACAGCTTACACACTTAGAATACTACTTTTTTGCGAAAGTGAACGAAATAGTTGTGACATGTTTGTGAAATATTGAGCAAACTACTGTATGCATAGTGTTAACTTCACTCAAAAGTCTTTATAATTAACCCTTTCTTTAATTGTATTTTTTTGGTATCCTTATATACGAGTCCTATTTTGTAATATAAGAACAATACCCATTGTAGAGCTGTAATACTCTTATCTCCTAATCTGTTATAGTTTTTATAACGGAACAAAAAAGTGTACATATGTTGTACACTTTTTTTGTTACCTATAAAACATCTCTTTTTCTATTTCCATCATAGAATCCACCCCGACTGCCCTTTAATGCAATTAATTGCTCTAATCCTTCGATATGATCACCAATAATTCGAAGTACAGCTGGAGGATGTCCTATTTTTGCAAAATGTTCACTGGGACGAATACGGTTCATTTTATCGACCTCAACACGACTGACACATGCAATTTCGAATCCTGAAAGAACAGCTTTCACTTGCGCTACACAAGGTGACAGTAAAGATCCATATCCTATTGCTTTCAAACACGTCTTACTAAATGCATTAGGTACGGCAATAAGAGAGCCTACTCCTAAATCTTTTCTATCACAAGCTAAATTTAACGCATATTTAAATGCAGTTACGAGATGAAGTGGTACTCTTAAATCTAAATAATGATTTAGATCATTTAATGCGACATCTTGCCCATCTGCAATAGCTTTTGCAAAAGGATATAGCTCACTAGCTGGAATAACAAAATCACCGTCTATAAATAACACAATCTCTCCTTTTGCAAAATAAGTTCCAAGCGAACGCCCCACATCGTTTCCGAGTGCTTCTTTATATATAATTGTTGTTGCTCCTTTTTCTTTTGCAATTGTTGCCGTTTTATCTGACGAACCATTTACAACAACGATGATTTCAAAAGGTTCAATTTTACGAAGCTCCTCTATAACGTTTCCAATTGTTTTCTCTTCATCTTGTACAGGAATAATTACCGATAATTGCTTTCCTTTATACAAATTAGATGTAACGCCCCATCCTTGATAAAAATCTTCAAAATTTAAAGTATGATAGACACTCTCTCTTTTCCGATTTCCATCATAATATCCTCCACGCTCATCGCTGCCTATTATCCGCTCCGCTACAGCTTCTATATGGTCACCTATCATTCGTTTTTCAGCTTGTGCAAGATCCGTGCCATATGCTGCATGCTCGAGTGGCCGAAATTTATTCGGCGTAATAACGTCAATTGCACAATGACGACTAATTTTCCATTTACTTTGTGCTAAGCGTAAATGAGCTACAATAGGATTAACAAAACATTCATATCCAATACTTTGAACGACTTCTTTCGTCAACGCATGAGGTACAGATAATAAAGAATCAATTTTTAATTCTTCGCGCTCTAACATTGCATTTAATATTTGGCGCCATACTGTAACGGAATGTGGTTTTTGTTTTTTTAAAAATAATGCATCCAAATTATTTAAAACGATGTCAGCCTGATCATGTAAAATCGGATTAAGAAATAATTGCAATTTTGAAGTTTGAATAGCGAAATCTCCATCTATAAACAGTAATACATCACCTATCGCATGTTTTGCACCAACTGCGCGGCCAACGTCGTTACCAAGTGACTCTTTATTCTGAATTACTCTACATCCTAAACTCTCAGCAACCCCTTCTGTACCATCATTACAACCATTAGCTACTACAATAATCTCTACTGGATTGAATGGCTTTACCGATTGAATCACGTCTGAAATCGTATCCACTTCATTACATACGGGAATAATAACCGATAATGACTTAGCCATTGTTTTCTTCACGAAACCATTTAATAGTTTCTTTCAATCCTTGTTCCCACGTTATTGTCGCTTGAAATTGAACAAGTTCTCTTAATTTTGTTACGTCTGGTCTTCTATTTGGAATTTCCTCAAAACCATGTGGATATACTTTTTCAAAAGGAACTTGTACAATTTTTGAAGAAGAATTTGTTAGTTTTTTGATTACTTCTGCTACTTCTTTAATATTTTTTTCATTCTCAGAACCTATATTAATAATCTCACCATTTACATTCTCATCCATTGCTCGAATCGTTGCCTCTACTGCATCACTTACGTACGTAAAGCAACGTGTCTGCTTTCCATCGCCATATACGAGAATGTCTTCACCTTGCAAAGCCGCACGGATAAATCGTGGGATTACCCCTGCATACGGACCATCTTTCGCTCTTGGACCATAAATATTAAAATAACGAACAATCGTTACCGGTAAACCTTCTAATGCGTATCCTAAACATAATGTCTCTTCTAACGTTTTACAAACTGCATAACTCCAGCGTATTTTAGAAGTTGCCCCGTATAATCGATCTCCTTCTTCAGAGAAAGGTGGCTTGCCCTTACCATATACTTCTGAAGTAGACGCAAAGACTACTTTTTTCTTGCCTTTTAATGCTGCTTGTAAAATGTTTCTCGTTCCATCAAAATTTGTTTCAATGAGTTCTATACTTTTTTCCATTGTCGTTTTAACACCTAATATTGCTGCCAAATGGAATACTACATCGTGTTGATTTACTAATTCATCGATTGCCTTTTTGTCTAAAACACTGATTGGAATAACTGGAATCTCTTTCATTAACTCATTATGATATTTATTTTTCCCTTTATAGAAGTTATCCACAATTGTGACTCCATAACCTCTTTTCACCAATTCTTCAGCTAGATGTGATCCAATAAATCCTGCTCCACCTGTAATTAAACATTTCTTACTCATGCACTCACCTTCTTTATAATTCCACGTGTATCGATTACTCGCTTTATTCTTTTAAAAAGCTCCCAATCGATATTAGAGTGATCAGTTAAAATTAATATACAATCTGCTTGTTTAACCTTTTGTTCATCCAAGGAAACAGATTGATACACCCTATCTCCAATTTCCGCAGAAGAAATATATGGATCATGGTATTCTATCTCGTATCCTTCTTTTATTAGTAATTGAATAATTGGCAATGCTGGTGATTCTCTCAAATCATTTACATCTTTCTTATACGCAATCCCTACAATTAAAACCGTTGCGGGTGATTGCACCATGCCTTTTACCTTTCCGACTATTTTCTCTGGCATTTCTTCATTAATTACATGTGCCGCCTCAATTAATTGACTAATAGCCCCATTTTTCTTTATTCTCCATTGAAAATATAAAGGATCTACAGGAATACAATGTCCTCCTATTCCTGGTCCTGGCCAATACGGAGTAAATCCAAACGGTTTTGTAGATGCAGCTTCAAGCGCCTCATAAAAATTAATATTCAAACTTTCACATAGCATATTTAACTCATTTACTAACGAAATGTTAACTAAGCGCTGAATATTTTCAAATAGCTTACACATCTCCGCTACTTTTGGAGAACTAACAGGAACAACTACATCGAAGATAGTGCTATACAAATCCTGTACCTTTTGTTTACATTGTTCTGTTTGTCCACTAATAACCTTTGGAATCGATTGAACTGAATAGTGACTATTTGCCGGATCAATTCTCTCCGGTGAATAACCAATATAATAATCCACTCCTACCTTTTTACCAGTTCGAGAAATAATAGGAATGATAACTTCCTCAAGTGTACCTGGATATGTGGAGCTTTCAAAAATGAAGGTTTGTCCTTTTTGAAGGTTTTGTTGTATATAATGCGAAGCTGAAATGAGAGCACTTAAATCCGGTTCTCTTTGCTCATTAATTGGAGTCGGGACAGTAACAATAACATAATCACTCTTTTGGAACTCAGTAACACCTTTATCTGGTGTATTTACTAGTAAGCTTTTTTTAGTTAATAAACTTTGTAACTCTTTAGAAGAAACATCTGGAATATAACTTTCTCCTTTTATAATCGATTCTATTTTCCTAGTATCTTTATCTAGTCCAAGTACTGTATATCCTCTTTCTGCGAAATGGACCGCTAAAGGAAGACCAACATACCCTAATCCAATAATAGCTACTTTACTACTAGCATTCATCTGTATTCTTTTCTTCCTTTCTCAATTGTTGAATAATATCTCTATCCCGTTCTCCATCTGTAAAACTCCCGCGTTCGTCTGTATATTGTAATAGATAAGCAATCGCCTCAAGTTGATCACCGAAAATACGGTCAAATGCTGGAATACGTCCATTAACAAATCCATGTTGCTCTGGGCGTACTCGATTTGTTTTTATAACATCTACAAATTGTACTGCTGTAATAGAGAATCCCTCCAAAATAGCTTTCATTTGAGCTAATGGCGGGATAATGAGAGAGTCATATCCAATTTTATCTATTACCTTCTTATGCATAGCATGTGGCACTGCCGTTAGTGAGTTATTCCATAAATCTGGTCGTTTCGCTACTAAATTTACAAAGTATTTTCCCATACTAATTGGATCCGCGGGATGAAACATATCTAATAAACATTGCAAATCATTTAATGCCATATCACTCCCATCTTCAATAGCATGCAAAAAGGGAGTTAGTTTTTTTGCCGGAATAGCAAAATCACCATCAACAAATAAACAAATATCAGCTGTAGCATGGATGGCTCCTATCGCTCGCGCTACATTATGTCCAAGCGCCTCCCCGAATTCAACAACAATAACATTCTCTAGCTGTGCCTGTTTAATAGTCTCGATATCCGCTCCATTCGCAACAACAATAATTTCATCTACTCCTGCTTTTTTCACTTCTTGTATAACAGATTTTATAGTCATCTTTTCTTCTGACACTGGTATAATCGCACTATATTTCGCTTTTTCCTTCTTTAATACAGCTGGTTTATATTTCCCTATAAACTCTCTATCTCTGTTTCCCTCCGAAAAACCACCGCGTTTACCATATATTTCAATTACATATTGCAAAGCACGTAAATGATCACCCATAATACGACTAGTCGCTTTCGGATAAGGAGAACCAGGTGATGTTCCCGTATGCACAGGACGAACCTTATTTGTATGAATTACATCGACCGAAGCCATATCGACAATATCTACTCCTCTAGACATCGCCATCGCTTGAAATAATGCTGGATCTGCTAAATTCCACCACCCAAGTTTCTCAATAACTTCCCTACTCATCGCATGTGGAATTGCGATTAAAGATCCAACAACAAGCTCCTTTTTATTCAAATAGCGATTCAACATGAATTTTCCAACTGTCGTATAATGTGGTCTCATCTTTAAATAAACCGACCATGTTAAATTATTCACAACAATTTGGTGCCCCTGCCGAATCCCTTTCACGAAACTTTGTAACTCTTTACTCTCAATAACGATGTCACCATCTAAAAACAAGACAATTTCACCTTTTGCTTCTCTTGCTCCAATTGCCCGTCCCACATCATTGCCAAGAGAATGTTTATAATAAATCACATGACAATGATGTTGTATTGCTATTTCTTTCGTCCCATCTGTCGATCCATTATCTACTACGATAATTTCATACGGCTTCAGCTTCTCCACTTCTACTAAAACTTGAGATAACGTACTTGCTTCATTATGCGCCGGAATAACAACTGATACTCTCATACTTGTATCACGCTTACCCTTCCAAGCGAACATAGGCAATAATAGGAGTACGCACAATTACATCTTCCGGTGGTCCATAGGAAGGAGAAGTACGAACACTTACTGCCCCGTCTGTCACAGATAAAAGAATGCCTGCAACAATTTCTACAGCTGTCACAACTTGCACTAACTCACCAACATGGTTACGCAGTTCATCAGTAAATAACATATATAACTCTCCTTTCTTACACTTCTTTAATTGATATAATACTTGTAAATGGTAATAAAACTTCAGTTCCTATTCCTTCTTGCAGTGTTAAGAAATCGTCGCCAACTGCTACAATAACACCTGTTAACTGCCCAACCGTCACAGTAATTTCGACGTTTTTACCTAAATATTGCTTTGCAATTTCTTTAAACGGTGATGTATTACATTCTTTTAAAATGTTACAAATAATCGATTGAAATTGACTTGATTTAATAAATTCTTCTGTAGCTTGCTTAGAATTTCTTTGAATAAATCTCGCAAAGTTTTGCGAAAATAAAAGTCGTTCCACAGCAGGCAGTAACTTGTCATCTAAAAAATAACCTAATTGTCTATTAAACAGTCGGGATAATTTATGCCAATATTTTCTGAACAGACACATACACTTCTCCTCCTATTTATTTTTAAAATATAAAAAATACATTCATACATCTTAATGTATACAAAGCAGGCTTTTTATGTGATAGGTAAGACATACATTTTTCAAAGAAACAAGAATTTTTAACTAAATAAAAAAGATAGACGGTATCCCATCTATCTTTATAAGTATTTTAATTTTTAATTGTAACAATGGCAGCTGTACTGTAATAAACCGCTCGTGGTAATTCTGCCTGTTCACTGATAGAAGCTGTAACAAGAGAACCACCGCTTGCCGAAAAATACTTAACAGCTTCTAACGGAATACCATCTTCTTTCACATCAATATGCGTGCCATCTCGCCAGTCTATTTTCTGCATTGTTGCTGAAAGGTCCCCAGTCACTTTACCAAATTCTTTACCATCCACCCCTAAAAAGATCCATTCCCATTTTGTTAAACTTAGTACTTGTTTCAACTCCCCAATTTTCTTTCCATCCATATTCGAAAAAATATAAAAGTTGCGTACTCCCATATTCTTTTGAACACGCAACAATCTTTCTCCTGAGTGATTATATAAATAAAATTGTTGCTTATGTAGTCCCTTAAAAAGAAAAGAGAGTACAGCTTGCCATACACTTTGAATAACAAAATCATACTCTTCTTTTAAAAAACCTACTGTATTTCCTTCTAATCCAAAGTACGTTATTACTTGAAATATCCCTACCTCTTTCCGAACAACAAATTTTTGTTGCTCAAGTAATTCAGAAGTCTCTATATTATAATTTTCCTGTTTAAGTATTTTTGATCTTCGTTTTTCTATAAAGCTATATATTAATAATCCAAATACTGGTAGTACAATACCTATTAATTGCAGATTGTCTTTCTCTGAAGTGAATAGCATCCCTTTTTTATATTCCATCACTAATCCAATTGCAACGATAATCCATACAATGACAGATACAAAAAAAATACGTTTCGCATTACGTGCGTGATGCTTATGTATACTCATATCCCGTCCCCTTTTCCATTTATCCCGCTATTTGCCGGGCAGTAAGACCCACACTTCAAAATTCGGCGAAAGCAAAGAAGTTAGGTGGGTGATCGACTGCCCGTAAAAGCCCGATTGGTGAAGGCTAATAATCAGTGGGGGATGAAGAAAACCCCCACTGATTAAAGTTTCA